>NZ_JAFNNC010000010.1:0-63758 GCF_026537005.1 Gilliamella sp. B2785
GTATTAGGTGATTAAAAGTAAGCTGACTCAAGGAGTCAACGTCGTTTAGCCATAAAAAAAGCGATTTTGCGGCTAAGCGACGTTTAAATTACCCGCTTAGGCGGGTTTATTTTTGAGGTGTTTTATCGCAAAAAAAATTGAGGAGCGGGGTTTTTGTAACGATAAAAAGCCGAACAAGCCTCTTTTCATCCCCTAAAACATTAAGTAACCCTTTTTTTAAAGTTCCAAAAAGCAATCTCCATTTTAAGTTATACAACTCTATGTTATCCTTAACGCAACATTCGATCACAGGACGTTCTATATGATAAAAGATCCATTTTATGATCGTGAGGCGAAAAAGTATGAATCGCCGATCGCCAGTCGTGAACTGATTTTGGATTATCTTACCAAAGAAGCAAAACCAGCCAGTTTAGAAAAAATAGCTAAAGCCGTATCAATCAAATCTGACGAGCAAAAAGAGGCTTTACATCGCCGATTGCGAGCGATGGAACGTGATGGTCAGGTGGTTTACACGCGTCGTAAATGTTATGCCTTACCTGAAAAATTCGATATGGTTAAGGGCAGTGTTATTGCACATCGTGATGGTTATGGCTTTTTACGGGTTGAAGGTAAGCCGGAAGACTATTTTTTGTCACACGAGCAGATGAAAAAGGTTTTACAAGGCGATGTTATTTTGGCTCAGCCAATCGGTAGTCAATACCGTGGTAAGACTGAAGCGCGAGTGGTGCGGATTTTAGAGCCGCGTACTAATCTGATTGTTGGTCGTTATTTTATTGAGCAAGGCGTTGGTTTTGTGGTGCCGGATGATAGCCGTTTGAATTTTGATATTTTAATCGCTGGCAAGCCAAATCGAACGGTTAGAATGGGCTCAGTTGTTGTGGTTGAATTGCAGCAAAGACCTGAACGACGCCAAAAAGCGGTCGGTGTGATTAAGGAAGTGCTTGGCGAAATAATGGGCACGAATTTAGCCATCGATATTTCATTACGTAATCATGAGATCCCTTATGAATTTCCAAAAGCGGTTGAAAACGCGGCTAACAAGTTTAGTGAGCAAGTGCCTGAAAGCGCTAAGAAAGGCCGTAAGGATCTACGTGATTTGCCGTTAGTAACCATTGATGGTGAAGATGCACGAGATTTTGATGATGCGGTCTATTGTCAAAAGAATCGTGGTGGTGGTTATCGTTTGTGGGTGGCGATTGCTGATGTGAGCTATTATGTGCGAACCGGTAAGGCGCTTGATAAAGAAGCTTGTTTGCGTGGGACTTCAGTCTATTTTCCGTCGCGCGTGGTTCCGATGTTGCCGGAAGTTTTATCCAATGGCCTTTGTTCGCTCAACCCACAAGTTGATCGCTTGTGTTTAGTGTGCGAAATGACCGTGTCGAATAAAGGGCGTTTGACCGGTTATCAATTTTATGAAGCGGTGATGAATTCACACGCGCGTTTAACTTATACCAAGGTAGCTAAGATTTTGGAAGGTGATAAGGATTTGCGTGAGCATTATCGTGAGTTGGTTCCTCACCTTGAGAATCTTTATGGTCTTTATAAGGTGCTTAATAGTGCTCGAATTGCCCGTGGCGCAATCGGGTTTGAGTCGGAAGAGCCTAAATTTATCTTCAATGCTGATAAACGTATTGAGAGCATTGAGTTAGTTCAGCGAAATGAAGCGCATAAGATCATTGAGGAGTGTATGATTTTGGCCAATGTTGCCGCAGCAAAATTGGTGATTGATGCTGAGATTCCGTCGCTATTTCGTGTGCATGATAAACCGGATGAAGATCGCATAAATAATTTACGCAGTATTTTAAGTGAACTTGGTTTGTCTCTCGGCAAGGGTACCAGTCCAAAAGATATCGCTAAGTTGATGGTTGAGGTTGAAGCAAGACCTGATCATGAGATGTTGCAAACGGTCATTTTGCGCTCAATGAAGCAAGCAATTTACGATCCTGAAAATCGTGGGCACTTTGGGTTAGCACTTGAGGAGTATGCGCACTTTACATCGCCAATTCGTCGTTATCCTGATCTGTTATTGCATCGTGCGATTAAATGGGTTATAGCTGATCAGCAACATAGTAAACAACATGATAAAACCGGCGGGCACCGTTATACGACTAGCGAGATGCTCTATTTTGGTGAACACTGTTCAATGACTGAGCGCCGAGCGGACGAAGCGGTTCGTGATGTCGTTGATTGGTTGAAATGTGATTATATGCAAGATCATGTCGGCGAGGTATTCAATGGCACTATTTCGAGCGTTGTTAATTTCGGTTTTTTTGTGCGATTAGATGATCTATTTATTGATGGTTTAGTGCACGTTTCTTCACTCGAAAATGATTATTATATTTTTGATGCATCACGTAATCGTTTAATTGGTGAAAATACCCGTTTTATTTATCGTTTAGGTGACAAAGTTCAAGTATCAGTCGTTAATGTTAATCCTGACGAGCGTAAAATTGATTTTTCATTGGTTGGCAGTAATAATAAGCCACAACGCCAAGGTAAGACAGCCAAAGATAAGGCGAAGAAAGTCGATAGTGATGCTGAACTGCCAGTTAAGCGCAAAAATAAAAGCCAAGCTAATAGTAAAAAAACGAGTGCAAAGGTTGTCGCAAAGAGTAAAAAACGCAGTAAGCCAAAAACAGCTGCTAAAAAAACGTCTAAATCAGCATCGACCTCAAGCAATCAGAGAAAAAAGAGTAAAAAATAGATGAGTGAAACAGTTTACGGTATCCACGCGATTGAAGCTTTGTTAGCGCGTGCACCAGAAAGAATTATTGAAGTTTTTATCGTTAAAGGCCGAGAAGATAAGCGCCTTAATGCCCTTGTTCGTGAGTTGGAGCAGTTGGGTTTAGCAGTAAAAGTGACCAATAGGCAGTATTTAGATGAAAAAACGAAAAATGGCGTTCATCAAGGTATTTTGGCGATGGTTAAACCAAGCCGTGGTTATCAGGAAAATGATATTCCATTATTAATGGAGCAAAATTCCAATCCAATTATCTTAATTTTAGATGGTGTGACTGATCCACATAATTTAGGCGCTTGTATTCGTACTGCCGATGCCGCTGGTGTGAGCTTTATTGTTGTACCTAAAGATCGTTCTGCACCACTTAATTCAACCGCTCAGAAAGTTGCATGTGGCGCGGCTGAAAGCGTGCCAGTGGTTAGAGTCACCAATTTGGCGCGTACTATGCGTATGTTACAAGATGAATATCAAGTTTGGATAGTGGGTACTGCCGGTGAAGCAACCAGCACACTTTACCAAACAGACTTTTATAAAAATTCAACAGCATTGGCTTTAGTGATGGGGGCAGAAGGTGAGGGGATGCGTCGATTAACCAAAGAGCATTGTGATGAGTTAGTCAGTATACCGATGGCAGGTATTGTTTCTTCGCTTAATGTGTCTGTTGCTACCGGCGTTTGCTTATTTGAGATTGTTAGACAAAAAAATAAATAGTTAGAGATATAGTATGTTAGGATTTTTGAAAAAGCTTTTATCAGGGAATAAAGAAAAAAATGCTCCAGCGCTGTCTGAGCGAGATTTGAATGGTCGTAATCGTGTCGGATATCCGACAATGCAATTATCGCGTGAGATTGATAATTTAGTTAAATTGAAATACCGTCCTCTTAAACGTGTAATTAAGGTGTATAGAGACACGCTGTTTTTTAAATGGGGTCCTGCAGTTATCAATAATACTTTATCAGATGAGCAGTTGGCTAATTTGTCCGGACGGAATGTTCAGATGGTTTATTTATTGCTGTTTCGTGATATGTTAAGACATATTTCAGGTTTAGCTAAATTTAGGCATTTTGCCGAAGATTGGCCGGAACAATTTGCGAATGAGTTATTAGATAATTGCAAAATGCTAGGCGATAGTGATGATGTTGATGTCGCTAAAAAAGAAGCGTTATTTGCTAACACTGAGCTTTATAATGTTGATACTCCCATCGATCCTAAACACCCAGAAAATACGCAAATCCCTGATTGGACAGTACCATTAGCGGAATTAATTATGCTGCCACCGGATATGATTTATAAGTGTCATCGTCCTTTAATGGCTGCAATTGACCGTCGCAAAAAGCGCTAACTTTAACGATTGATTGAGTTGAAGCTGTAATATCGATTCACTCAATCAATCAATTTTGTTAACTTAATTTACTTCCTTCCTTAAATAGCACTATTTATTACCAACAATTTTGCAATTTATCTTTGCAAAAATACCCACAGCAAATTCCTCTCACTGCTTGAATTTTGCATTTATACAATTCAATTCTTTTTGTCATAACTAATCAGCCCGATAAGTTCGACAAAGTCTAACAATTATGTGAGGAGAGATAGTAAAGGTATTAACACTTATTTCTATTAAGATAAAGGTCAATGCCGACACAAGGTGTCGGCACGATTATTTTGCTTTTTAGCTTTTGATTAGATCAACTTCAACACCTAACCCTTTTGCTACACCTGAACCATAATCGGGATGGACTTTATAGAAGTGTTTAAGCTGTCTAATTTGAATATCACGATCGACGTTTTTCATCGAAGTGACAATATTATCAATCAGCAGTTGTTTTTGATCTGGACGCATTAAATTAAATAATGCACGTGGGTGCGAATAGTAATCACCATCAACACGATGATCGTGTTTATCCATTGTGCCGGCAGGGACATGCATCGGTGGCTCAGCATACTGCGGTTGTTGTTTAGGTGCACTATCAACACTATTTGGCTCATAGTTTGGTGCATTATCTGGCGTATAAAAGCGCATAGCTCCGTCACGTTGATAATTGTGTACCGGGCATTTAGGTGCATTGATTGGTAATTGTTGGTAGTTTGTACCGATACGATAACGGTGCGCATCAGCATATGCAAAAATTCGCCCTTGTAACATTTTATCCGGTGATAAACCAATACCAGGTACAATATTACTTGGTTCAAATGCAGATTGTTCTACTTCAGCAAAATAGTTTTCCGGATTACGGTTAAGCTCCATAACACCGACTTCAATAAGCGGAAACTGTTTTTGCGACCAAACTTTAGTGACATCAAACGGGTTTTCTGGATGGTTATTGGCTTGTTCTTCACTCATCACTTGTATATAAAGTCGCCATTTAGGGTAGTTACCTTGTTCAATGGCATTAAAGAGA
The DNA here is from genome assembly GCF_026537005.1 of Gilliamella sp. B2785. Lineage (NCBI taxonomy): Bacteria > Pseudomonadati > Pseudomonadota > Gammaproteobacteria > Orbales > Orbaceae > Gilliamella > Gilliamella sp. B2785. The sequence goes on from NZ_JAFNNC010000010.1 coordinate 5,140, forward strand.
TCTTCTTGCGCTGAATCAGGGTTGCTTCCGTCGAGTTCTGCGGCTTTTTTAGGATGAATATTTTTAATGCCTTGTTCCGTTCTAAAATGCCATTTTACCCAAGTTCGTACATTATCTTTGTTGATTAAACTATAAGTATGGCTACCAAAACCATGCATATGTCGAAATCCGTCTGGAATGCCTCGGTCAGAAAATAGAATTGTTACTTGATGAAGTGATTCTGGCGATAAAGAGAAAAAGTCCCACATCATTTGCGGATCTTTTAAGTTGGTCTTAGGATCGCGTTTTTGGGTGTGGATAAAGTCCGGGAATTTGATTGCATCACGAATAAAAAATACTGGCGTGTTATTACCGACGATATCCCAGTTACCTTGATCTGTGTAAAATTTTACTGAAAATCCACGTGGATCACGTGCCGTGTCAGATGAACCACGTTCACCGCCAACAGTTGAAAATCGAGCAAAAACGGGAGTTTGTTTGCCAACTTCGGCAAAAATACTGGCATAGCTATATTGAGTAATGTCATTGGTGACGGTAAATGTTCCGTGTGCGCCAGAGCCTTTGGCATGGACTCGTCTTTCCGGGATATTTTCACGGTTAAACTGAGCGAGTTTTTCGATTAATTGATAGTCGTCAATCAATACCGGTCCACGAGGGCCAGCAGTGCGAGAGTTTTGATTGTCGGCAATAGGGGCACCATTATTGGTGGTGAGTTCTTTTTTTTCTGACATTGCAATACTCCTTATTAGATTGTAACTTTATAGTTAAAGAGTTGTGATTGATTTTATTGAAAAACTAATTTACTAAGGAATAAGATAAAGACGGTGATGCGTGTAAAAAAAGATATTGCTCGATTTATTATATAACTAAATTGGCTGTTAATTGTAGAAAAACAAATTAATTATTTTTTAATCTAGTAATGAGCGATAGTGAATATAAAAATGGGTCCTTAACCCGATTAAGCATAAATGATTTCCGGTAATTTAACATCCCAATGCTGATTATCAACATGATCAACTTTTTGGCAGGCAAATGCTAGCCCAATTGGATAAATTTGCTGTTGTTGGTAGTTTTCAAGCAAGCGATCATAATAGCCACCGCCCATACCGATACGAAATCCTCGGTCATCAAAAGCCACAAGTGGCGTAAAGATGATATCAAGTTGTTCAATATCTATGATTTTAGTTTTATCGATTACTGGTTCTAAGATACCAAAGCTATTTTTTACTAGTGGTGTATTTGGGGTGTAATTTAAGAAGATTAGTTTATGTTCAGCAACTGGGACAGGTAAATAGACCGATTTATTTTGTTGCCATAGATATTCAATAATCGGTTTAGTGTCGACTTCTCCATCAAATGATAAGAATATTGCAATATGTTGTGCTTGGCTGACGGCAGGATGGTTTTTTATTTGTTGGTAGATTATGGCCTGTGCGCTGTCGCGTTGTGCCTGAGATAATTCACGTCTTTTTTGACGTATAGTTTGCCGAATGTCCATAAGTTTTTATTTGAAAGAGAGAAGGAATAAAGACTCCAAGATGCCGTTAGGGGCGTAACCCTTGAACCCGAGGTTCAAGGTGAATAGCATGTTTTAATTTTTAGGTTTCCTAAGTTAATTAGGCATACACACCAATTAAAAATCACACCATTCTAAATTAAAGATTATCGGCTCAGGGGACTAACCCATATCGCGAACATCTCAGAGATGTTTACTATGATACAAAATTTAGAAAATCATACAATAGTCTTTGTGGTTTATTTACATTTCATCTAACTAATTGTTAGTATTTAATGCGGAATCAAGTAATTGCTGTAGCATTTTTAGTCGATTTGCAAATTCATCGCTTTTTTCTTTTTCTTTCGTTAGTTCGTAAGAGATATTTAATGCAGCAGTCATGATAAGTTGATCGCTTCCAACTTGGGGGGATTTTTCTCGTAAATTTGTTAATCGCGCATCTAAATCTTTAGCTGCATTTGTAAGTGCGTCAACTTCATCGACTGGACAATTAAATTTTAACGTTCGCCCAAAAATCTGAACGGTGACAGCTTGATTTTCCATATTTAACCTATAGTTTGATAAATTTATTAATTTTGTCGATTATATGTTTAGCGTTTAATCCTACTTCATCGCGCATTTCTTGCTGTGAGCCTTGCGGGATAAAAATATCAGGCAATCCGATATTTAAAATATCACATTTTATTTTTTTCGATAACAAAAATTCATTAACAGCGCTTCCTGCTCCACCTTTGATGCTGTTTTCTTCGATGGTGACCAGTATATTATGGCTTTGGCTAATGTGCAAAAGGACTTTTTCATCAAGTGGTTTTACAAAACGCATATCTATCACTGTAGCATTTATTTGTTCGGCTACTTGTAAAACTTCAGGTAATAGTGTGCCAAAATTGAGTAAAGCGATCTCTTCGCCCTGCCGGCAGCATTTTGATTGTCCTAATGGTATTGTTTTTAGTGGCTCTAAATGTGCGCCAGTGCCTTCGCCTCGAGGGTAGCGTACTAATGCTGGTCCATCATGTAAATAGCCTGTGTAGAGCATTTGTCGGCATTCGTTTTCGTCACTTGGGGTCATGATGACTAAGTTTGGAATACAGCGTAAAAAGCTTAGATCGAACGCACCTTGGTGAGTTTCACCATCAGCCCCCACAATGCCTGCTCGGTCTATCGCAAATAAAACCGGTAAGTTTTGGATGGCAATATCATGAATGACTTGATCGTAAGCTCGTTGCAAAAAGGTTGAGTAGATAGCAACCACTGGTTTTAATTCGCTAATAGCAAAGCCGGCAGCTAATGTAACTGCATGTTGTTCAGCAATGGCGACATCAAAGAATTGATCTGGAAATCGTTTAGCAAATTCAGTCATGCCAGAACCTTCGCTCATGGCTGGCGTGATTGCCATTAGGCGTTTGTCTTGCTCTGCTATTTCACATAGCCAGTCACCAAAGATTTTGGAATAAGTTGGGGTAATTTTATTTGTGCTTGGTAATATTCCTTCATTTGGATTAAATTTAGGAACGCCGTGCCATAAGGTTGGGTTTTGCTCGGCTGGAGCATAACCTTTTCCTTTCTGGGTGATAATATGCAGTAATTGTGGGCCTTTTAGTTGTCTGACTTTTTGTAAGGTGGCAACTAATGTTTCAATATCATGTCCATCAACAGGACCAATATAGTTAAAACCTAATTCCTCAAATAAAATAGCCGGAGTGACTAAGCCTTTTAGGTGCTCTTCCGTTTTTTTGAATAGCTCTTTTAATGGTGGAATATTGGAAAGCACTTTTTTGCCACTTTCACGAAGTGAGGTGTAGGCTTTGCTTGATAATATTTGTGCCAAGTGTTGATTAAGTGCACCTGTGTTTTCTGAAATGGACATATCATTGTCATTAACGATAACTAGCATATCTGGTTTTATGTGCCCAGCATGGTTCATCGCTTCAAATGCCATACCAGCGGTTAAGGCCCCATCACCAATAATAGCGGCGACTTTTTTACCTGACTGTTTTTTTTGCTCTGCGATCGCAATACCCAGCGCTGCACTTATTGAGGTTGATGAATGTCCTGTTGTTAATACATCATATTCACTTTCATTTCGGTGAGGAAACGGGTGTAATCCCCCTTTTTGGCGAATAGTTAGCATCTGATCGCGTCGACCCGTTAGAATTTTATGTGGATAAGCTTGATGACCTACGTCCCATATAATTTTGTCAAATGGTGTTTGATAGACGTAATGCAACGCGACTGTTAATTCGACCACACCAAGACCTGAAGCTAAATGACCACTAGATTGGCTGACACTGTCTAATAAAAATTGTCGTAGTTCCTGACTAATTGCTGGCAATTGTGCGAGCGGATATCGCCTAAGATCCGCAGGTGAATTGATTTGCTTTAATAGAGGGTATTTGTCTAAATTCATTTTTATCATCTAGTTATTTAGTTAACTATTTCGATTAATAATAAAACCAGCAAGGTCTTGTAATGGTTGGCTATTATAAGGTATTTGCGTCAGACTATCGATAGCTTGTTGATATAACTTGTGTGTCATTTCGATGGCATTTTGTAAACCCATCAATGCTGGATAAGTGCTTTTTTCCAGCTTAAGATCAGAGCCTTGTGGTTTACCCATCAGCTCTTGTTCACCAATGACGTCTAATATGTCATCTTGTATCTGGAATGCTAGTCCAATTGCTTTAGCATAGTTGTCTAACATTGGGTAATAGGGTTGAGCTACCTCATCGCATGAATAAGCACCGAGTCTTACTGCCGCTTGAATTAAGGCGCCAGTTTTATAGTTATGGATAGTTTGTAAGTGTTCCAACGTGACTGTTTGGTGTTCTGCTTGTAAATCCAGTGATTGACCTAAACACATTCCAGCAAGGCCACTTGCACTTGCTAGTTCAGTAATCATTTTTATTTTGCTTTGGTTGCTGATTTGTTGGTTTTCGGATAATAGGCTGAATGCTAGTGATTGTAGTGCATCACCAGCGAGAATGGCTTGTGCTTGGCCAAATTTTATGTGGCAGGTTGGTTTTCCTCGCCTTAGATTATCATCATCCATTGCGGGTAAGTCATCATGAATTAATGAGTAGGTATGCATCGATTCAATGGCTGCAGCAACTGAATCGAGTTTGGTTAGCGGACAATTAAACATTTGTCCGGTTAAATAGACCAGAATAGGGCGTATTCGCTTGCCACCAGCAAGCAGGCTGTAACTCATCGCTTGTTGCAAATTAGATGGTGCAAACTGCGAAATATATGTTGTTAGATAGTTATCAATACGTTCTTGTAATGGTTTTAGGCTATTCATTATTATCAATGGAAAATTCAGATAATTGTGCATCACTATTTTCAGATAATAAAATTTGGATGCGTTGCTCAGCTTCATTAAGTTGTTTTTGACCAGAACGAGCTAGTTTGATGCCTTTTTCGAATTCATTTAGTGCTTCATCTAATGGTAAATCACCATTTTCAAGTTGAGTGACAATTGCTTCAAGTTGCTTGATGGTTTCTTCGAAACTGACTTCATTATTGTTTGACATATCGTACTCCTTCTTATACCAAATGAGTATACACGTATTTTTTATGATGGTGAATTAAGATGTTTTAGTTAACAATTTAACTAAGCTGTTCTTTTTCATTTTCAAGTTCATCAACTGATAGTTGAGCTATATCCGGATTAATTGGTTTTTTTACTTCAATCCCTAATTCCCTAAATCGTTCTATTTGACCAATCACGTTACCACGTCCTTTCGAGAGTTTGTTCATTGAGTTTTGATAGGTTTGTTGGGCTTTATCCAAACAGTTGCCTAGATTTTCCATATCTTCGATAAATCCACGTACTTTGTCATATAGTTTGCTGGCTCTATCAGCAATAAGCTCGGCATTACGATTTTGGTATTCAAAACGCCATAAATTATGAATAGTTCGCAAGGCAACCAATAGGGTAGTTGGGCTAACAATCATGATGTTACTTTTTAATGCATCATTGATTAATGATGGATCTTGATCGATGGCGGATAAAAATGCCGGTTCGACAGGAATGAACATTAGAATGTAGTCTAATGATTGAATGCCATTTAGTTTATGGTAATCTTTTTGACTAAGTTGTTTTAAGTGATTACGCACAGCAATTAAATGATCAGCAATGGCTCTAGTTTTTGTCTCTTCGTCATCACTATTAAAATAACGTTCATAAGCAACTAAGGTGACTTTGGAATCGATGACTACATCACCGCCTTGGGGTAAGTGAACAATTACATCTGGTTGTAGACGTCGGTTATCTTCATTAGTTAGATTAACTTGAGTGTGATATTCGTAACCTTGACGCAATCCGGAATTATCCAATATTTGACTAAGAATAAATTCACCCCAATTACCTTGGGTTTTGTTATTGCCTTTTAACGCATTGGTTAAATTGGTGGCTTCTTTCGTCATGAGTTCGTTGAGCTGTTGCAAGTTGCGAATTTCGTGAGTTAGGGTATGGCGCTCTTTGGCTTCTTGACCAAAGCTATCTTGAACTTGCTTTTTAAAGCCTTCTAATTGTTGTTTAAGTGGTGAGAGTAAAAACTCTAAGCTTTGTTTATTTTGTTGCTCAATTTTTTTGCCACTGTGCTCAAAAATTCGATTGGCTAAGTTTTCAAATTGCGTGGTTAATCGTTGCTCGCTTTGTTCTAAAACTGTCTGTTTTTCATGTGCGGCATTGATAATTTCTTCTAAGCGCGTTTTTAATTCACTAATTTTGATATTTTGAGCAACATTTTGTTGTTGGTATTGGCTCAACTCTTGTTCTAATTGAGTGATATTTGCCATTAATGACTGATTTTCTTTATTTCTTTGATTAAGTTGTAAATCATATATGGCATGTAGGTTATTCGCTTTAAATTGCGCTTTTAGCATGGCAATTAGTAAGGCGATAATGGCAATAATTACAATAATGACTACTGCCCATTCACTTAAGCCTAAACTTCCTAACATGATTAAGCCCTTTCAAACGTGAATGAAATCACATCATCTAAATTCATAGCATCAAGTGCTAACATAATTAAGCGGTCAAGCCCAACGGCAACACCTGCACAATCGGGTAAACCTGCTTCCATAGCCGCGATTAATTCAATATCGATGTTTTGTGGTGGTAAGTTTTGATTTGCTCGATCAATATTATTTTGCTCAAAACGCATCTTTTGTTCTTGCGGATTGGTGAGTTCTTTAAATCCATTAGCTAGTTCAACCCCTTTGTAATAAAACTCAAAACGGCTTGCTACACGATGATCTTCTGAACTGATCGCTGCTAAAGCTGCCTGTGAGGCAGGGAAGTTATAAACAGCGATAGGTTTTTCTTGTCCAATATGCGGTTCAACGCCAAAACTAAATAAACATTGTAATAAGGTGTCGCGATCATAATCATCAGTATTGAGTTCAATATTTAGTTGTTTGATAGCTTCAACTAAAGTTGCGTGATCAGCTTCTAGTGGGTCAATATTAAGATGACGTTGGAATGCCTTTTGGTAAGAGATTCGTTCCGCAGGTTCACAATCTAGGATGCTTTGCAGTAGATCATCGACTTCGTTGATCATTTGCATCATATCAAATTGAATACGATACCATTCGAGCATTGTAAATTCAGGGTTATGATAACGGCTTACTTCTTCATGATTGCGAAAACATTTACAGATTTGATAAATCGGTCCACTGCCAGCAGCTAATAACCGTTTCATATGATATTCAGGGCTAGTGATTAATGACATTTTTCGCCCTTGTTGTTCATCGTTTTCACCAGGTTTTAAAAATAAGGTATGAAATGAACTAAGATGTACATCGGTTACCGCATATTGACTTAGGGTTGGGGTTTCCACTTCCAAAATACAGCGGTCAGCAAAAAACTGTCTTACTTTAGATACAATTTTAGCGCGCTTAAGTAAATTATTAATAGATGCAGTAGGTTGCCAAGTCATAAAAAATATCCATGCATATTGATTAATTTCTAAAAGAAGAAATAGGGCATTAAGCCCTATTTCTTATTGCTGGCATTCATTTTGCCACAATGTGAACAAATTGTCGTATTTTTCTTGTTGATGCCAGATATGGCGATGAAGTGCAGAAAGAATAATTGGATCTTCTAAGATCGCTAATTGTTGTTCTTTACTAATTTTTTCTAAATCCACTTGTTGATAATGCTCAATAAGTTGTTTTCGTAACTGCTGATTTTTTGAGTTAGGTAAATGACGAGAAGTCGATAATGCACAGGCTAACGCATTATAAATAGGATCGACAAGCGCCATAATAAAGCCATGTTCAATAAAAGCAGCTTCGGTTTGGACTAAATAGTCACCAGTTAGTTTTACTGCTCGCGACGGATGTGTTTCTTCCGGTGTTAAGAATAACCCTGCTTTTTTGGCTTTCATACCAATACTTGATAAGCCAGAAATACGGACAACTAATGGTGAAATGGTTAATGGAATTAATATCGCTATATACCAATAAGTAAATTGAGGATTTAACCAAATAATCACACATAACCAAACTATGCCTAGTAGCGATAATGGCCAACAGAAGTAGAATGATTCCCCCCAAGTTAAGGCATCATCGTTTCTTGCTGGTGATTTCCATTGAATTTTGCTACCCAGCCATGCTTTAACCACAAACTTGCTGTGGAAGATCATGCGGATTGGTGCAAGGATCATCGACCATACCATTTCAATTAAAATCGATAATGATAATTTGAATATTCCACCCACATCTTTTGCACCTGTTCGAGCAATAATAATGCCATAACTAAACAGTTTAGGTGCAAAAAGTAATACCATTGTGGTTGAAAGTAATTGAATAGCTAATTGTTCATCCCATTTTGGCCACGTTGGATAAAATTGGTTAGGTTGGAAGAAGTATTGTGGTTCAGATATATTGAACACTAATAATAAGAGTGTTGAGAAGATCAAGAAGATTAACCACAATAGTGACGAGATGTAAGCCATACCACTGGTTAAAAACATCACACGGTGAGTTAACGTAATTCCACTTTTAAAGATTAATCGCAAATTAATCAAATTACCCATACACCAACGATTATCGCGTTTGAGATCTTCTATCATGTTTCCTGGTAGCTCTTCATAACTACCATTCATATCATACGCAATCCATACGCCATAACCTGCACGACGCATTAACGTCGCTTCAACTAAATCGTGCGATAAGATATGAATAGGGCCTTTACGTTTTTGTAATGGCGATAAAATACAGTGCTCAATAAATGGTTTTAGGCGAATCATAGCATTGTGACCCCAATATTGGGCTTCACTTAATTGCCAGAAGTGAGTACCTGAGCAAAAAATATCACTGTATATTTGATTGGCAAATTGTTGAATACGACCATATAAGGTTGTCATTCTGACCGATTTAGGCGGAGACTGTAAAATACCTGCTTTTGGATTCATTTCCATCATTGCGATCATTTTTAAGATACAATCACCGGTCATAATACTGTCGGCATCAAGAATCATCATGTATTCATATTGGTGCCCCCAACGACGGCAGAAGTCATCGATGTTACCACTTTTACGTTTTACGCGACGCTTACGGTGGCGATAAAAGATATTACAACCATTGTCAGCTTTTTTAGCGTTAAATTCAGCCCATGCTTTTAATTCATTGACATAGAGATCGGGATCATTGGTGTCGCTTAGAATATAAAAATCACAACACTGCGCATGTCCTGTCTCAACTAGCGATTCATAAGTTGCTTCTAGCCCTGCAAATACCCGTGAAACATCTTCATTACAAATTGGCATGACTAATGCAGTACGATGTTTGGCGTCAATGTGGTTAGCAGGATCATTGGGGATGGCAATAGTGTAGCGATCTTTTTTGATCACCGCCAAAATAAGCCCCATGATGCTAGTCCAAAATCCAATTGAAATCCAACAAAATAGGATAGCAAATAAGGCAATGATAAAACCTTGTATGATATAAGGAATGATGCTGTAAATGGCAAGTTCTGGGTTGATATCCCAATTTGCCATAAAATTGATTTGTTGCCAGCTTTGGTAAGGTAATAAGGTTGATAAGTAAGTTGTGCCGTAATAAGTTTGTATGGCAATAAGCACAAACATAATTAAACGACGAATAAGTGCGATGATATTCAGACCAGGTTTGGATTGAGGACTATAACGTTCATTCCAAATTTGTGGTTGAACCGAAACACGCTCAACTTTTGGATAAGTTGGTTGTTGTTTTCTTTCATCATTAAAATGATCAGTTTTGCCAACTTGATTGAGTCGATATTTTAGAAATTCGAGTTTATCGTTTGGCAAGTCTTCCGATTTCTGACGCCAATATTCGGCGTCAGATAGGTTTTCGAAATAATCTTTTTTCATGTTATGTGCTTATTATTAAGATCATTGAGCCGGAAATTGTCCGCTCCAAGTTTCGGACACGATCGTATGTGATTTTTTCGACGATAATTGAAGGCGAATGTCAGTTGGTTTTTTGTTATCTTCAACGTTGAATCGCACTAGCACTCGCCAACCTTTTGTTACAGAGTTGTATTGTGTATCACAGCTAACTATTGAACCATTATTAATACTTGAAATAACGTCAACTGGGTCTTGCTCTGATAAGTTTGGACCAACAAAATCCACAACATAAGCATTAGAACCATCAAGTTTACGTATTAAGTTTGCTTGTTTTATATCACCTAATGATAAGCGCGTACTTTCTGCTCTAGCTTCATTTTTTGGATAACGTTGTTGTTCGTTGAGTGAATAATGTAATCGATATTTAACATCTAACACATCACCAGCTTTATATTGTTTTTCGGGTACCCAGTAGGTAACGATGTTGTCGTTGGTTTCATCTGCGGTAGGGATTTCAACCAATTCAACTCGACCTTTATGCCAATCATTCAATATTTCAACCCATACACTTGGACGAAGTTCGTAATGGTCGTCGAGATCTTGATAGTCATCAAAACCTTTGTCACGTTGAATTAAACCAAATGCTTTAGGGCTTTCTAAACTATATGATGAAAAAGATAAGCGTTTAGGATTATTTAATGGACGCCAAATCCACTCATTTTTGGCCTGAATTGAAAGTCCATTAGAATCGTGCATTGCTGGACGATAGTTTAATAGTGGTGATGGTTGGTTAGGGCCAAATAAGAACATACTAGTCAGTGGTGCCACACCAAGTTTTTTAACTGAATCACGGAAGAATACTTTGGCTTCTACAGTAATAGTAGTATCAACACTTGGGATTAAGGTAATTTTGTAAGCCCCTGTTACACTTTTAGAATCAAGTAGGGCATAAATGACTAAATGTTTTTGATTTGGTTCTGGGCGTTCAATCCAATACTCTTTAAAACGTGGAAACTCTTCGCCAGACATTTCGCCTGTATCAATCGCAAGTCCACGCGCTGAAAGACCATAATGCTGATTTTTACCAACAGCACGGAAATAGCTACCACCTAGTGCGGTAAATATTTCATCGTCGGTTTTTGCTGGGTTATTGATTGGATAGTGCACTTTAAATCCAGCAAAGCCTAGTTTTTTAGTATCTAACTTATCTAAATTAATAGGACTTAAATCGAAGTAATCTGGGCTAAATTTAATTTCATTAACTTGATTGTTTACAATCTCATTAATTTTGACAGGTACATCAAAATACATGCCTTCATGATAAAATTCGAGTTTGAAACGACTTTTGCGATCGCTCCAATATGCTTTATCATGCTTAAAATAAATCTTTTGATAATCGGCAAATTGTAGTGACGATAATTCACTAGGAATATTTTTAGATGGTTGGACGTAAGCTTTTTTTGATAGTTTTTCTGCTTGTGTCACAACATCGTTAAATGTAAAAGCCCATGAAGAAAAACTTAAACAAGATAAAGATGCGATACAAACTATCTTGCAAGTTAATGTTTTACTAAATCGACTAATAGGTAATAAATTGTACATAAAAAGACTCACTTGAGTATTATCTAAAAATATTGTTGTAATTGATAATATTGTCTTTAGGGCTACTTAAGCATTTTTCCATAAAGTCGCTTCTCATCTCTTGAAGAATACTTGGGTTTTCATCAATCAAAAAGTGAGAGTAGTTATCTTTGAGAATTTTAGCTTTTAAAGCGGCCAAATCTTGCACTGACATCTTAAATAAAGTTTGATAACTTTGGATTATATTATTGGTATCATTAGTATAAACTGCTTCAATAAAATCTGCTGACCATTGACAGTAATTTTTAACATTACTATCAGTTGGTGTGATTTTTTTCAACTCAAGATTATGTTCAGCTTGGTTTTCCTCGACGACTCTTTTAAGTTGAATGTCATATTTTAGCTTGTAGAATTCTTTGAGATAAAAATTTAGCACACAGGCAGATTGGTTGCTGTCACCTTTACAGTTTAAAATACCGTGTTTGGTTATATAGCTGTCAAAGTGTTTGTCTCCAACGAGTTGAAGTAATTGTTTTTTTGCGTCCACAACAAACGAATTATTTTGTTCAGATTGTTGCTTTAAAATCGCTAACTGATCAACTTTAGTTTTACCATCGGTTGAAGACGTATTGTTTTTTACACAGCCTGCGGCAAGAATAGAGACAATGGCGCATGTAAGGATATTACTTATTTTCATATATCAAATTCCACGAATATATTCTTGAGTTGTAATTTCAGGATGAGCAACTTACACTTTTTAGTGGAGCCGTAGCGCGAAATTATATACTCTTATTCTTTTAAAAACACTAGATGATTACATTAAATTTATAAAAACGCATTTATTATTCTTTTGTAAGTTTTTATTAATGTCGACATATTTTTCGAACATCGACGGTAAATTGTGAATCATCAATTGAAGCCGGCTTAAATTTTCCTTTTGCTTTTAAAAAGGCAATAAGTTGCTCGGCATTCATATCGGAGTTGGAACAGGTATGAAATTTAGCCTCGGTACCGAATTTTTTGTGTATGGCTTCAAGTAAAGATGATTCAGTATAATCATTCCCATCCATCATTTGTAACACTTCGTGGCCGTGAATTGACATCTTTTTTCCTCTCCATATAGCAGTTTAAACTAGCTTTATTTTTTATTTTTTTGAGCGGTGAAAGATAGCAGATATTATTATTAAAAAAAAGAGGATAAATGTTAAAAATATTATTAATATTTTTTAGCTTAACCCTGATAATTATCAGGGTTATTAATCATAGTTTGTAACTGATTAAATTGACTAGGAAATTTAAGAGTTAGATTCATTGAGTTTTACAATAACCGATAGATTTTCCATTTTAATTTCATGAATTTTAACAGTGATCAAATCAGCAATTTTGTATGCAGTTTCGCCTTTAATTTTAATTAGCCCTTCATCCGGACTAGTTGATATTTCATCGCGCACGGCATGAATCATTGACAGTGGTAAAAATGCTAATGCGCCAATATCATTTAAACGAACTCTTGCACCGCCACGGTTGATATCTAATATTTCCGCTGCGAACTCTTGTCCTATTTTATTAGATAAATATTGACAATAAAGGTTTTCGGCAATATCACGCTCAGCTAAACGTATTTTTTTACGTCTATCAGCCATGCTCTCTAATTGTTCGTTGGATGGAGCTGTTAAGGCTTCTGCTTTAAGCGAGGCTTTAAGTATACGATGGTTTATCATATCACCATATTTTCGAATTGGTGAAGTCCATGTTGCATAAGCATCAAATCCTAAACCAAAGTGAGGTTCTGGTTTTATAGAGAATTCAGCAGGTGTTTGGAACTTTCTTAATCGTGTTGATAAGAAGTCATTATCATCACTTAATCGGCGGAATTTAACATAGCCTTCAAATGAAGTAAGTGATTCTTTATCAAAATCTGTAATGCCATTGTCTGCTAATATTTTTAATATTTGTTCAATGTATTTGGTATCAAAGCCTGAATGAGTGTTAAATACGCCAGTACCTACGTTTTCTTTCAAATACATGGTGAGCGCTAAATTAGCGATAATCATCACTTCTTCAACAATATTATTGCCGATGCCACGTGATTCTTTAATGATTGTTTTTACTTGACGATTATTATCAAGGATAAATCGATAATCATTGTTCACTTTGAAAACTAACGCATTTTGTTGGCGCCAATTTATCCGTGTTTTTGCCAATTCTGATAATAATTTTAGTTGGTTTTTTATTGCCGCGTCATCGATATTTAAATCACCACGATTCTCTAAAAATTCAGACACATTGTGGTAAGAAAGCTTAGCTTTCGATTCAATCCATGCGGGTAAAAAACTGATATCATCATTCGTAAATTCGCCATTTTTATCAATTTTAATTTTACAAACCATAGCTGGACGTTTTTGATTAGCTTTTAATGAACAAAGATCGTCCGCTAACTGTTTTGGTAACATTGGAATATTAAAGTCGGGCAGATAGGTGGTAAAGTTTCGGTTTTTTGCGATATTGTCGATTTCACTATCTTGCTCAATATATGCGGTTGGATCAGCGATGGCGATCATCAGGTTATAATTACCCATATCATCTTGTGAAATGGTAATCGCATCGTCCATATCTTCGGTATTTTCACTGTCAATTGTAAAAAATTGAATATCCGTTAAATCTTGACGATTTTCTTTTTCAGTCTCTGAAATTGTTAAAGATTCAGCTTGTGGAGCTTTGTCTTCTAAATTATAACGAGCTAAAGTTTTAAGCCATAGTTGATAAATTGAATCAGCACTGGCAATAAATTTTGTTATTTCAGCAAGAAAATGATTTTTATTTTTTTCTAATGGATGAGATTGTAAGGTGGCAACAACCCAATCACCTTCTTTTAATTTTTGCTTTACTTCAGGATTAACTTTACAGCGAATGGCAAAATTGACAGGTATATTTTCGGGATAAATGACCATCGCATTATCTAAAAAACCAATTTTGCCAATAAATTTTTGTAAACTACTTTCAATTAATACTTCAGGTTCAAATGATGTTTTATCGTTAATGGTGGAAATAGTGCCAGAAACTTTATCACCATGACAAACCATTTTCATTTTCGAAACAGCAATAAAGTAGTCAGTTTTGTTGTCAACATTTAGAAAGCCAAAACCTTTTTCATGCGCTCGGACGATACCTTCAACACGAGGTTTTTGTTCATATAATTCTTTTTTTAGTTGGGCTAGTAAAGGGTTATTTTGAAACATAGTTTTTAATATTAATTGAAAAATTTGAACTAAATTCTATCATAGTTATGCTTTTGGGGTTATTGAATTGTTTATTAGTGATGACGAAACAGTCTTAATTACAATAAATTGTAGAGTGGCATAATGAAATTAAACTATAAAATACAGGGTGATAATCAACCAATTTTATTGATGCATGGTTTATTTGGAAGCTTAGATAATTTAAATATGTTAGCTAAAGATCTGTCTAGTCATTACCAAACTATTCAGGTTGATTTGCGCAATCATGGTCAATCACCATGGTCAAATGTCATGAATTATGAAGTGATGGCTGAAGATGTTGCTGAGTTATGTCATGATTTGCAGTTACAAAATATTATATTAATCGGCCATTCAATGGGAGGAAAAGTTGCCATGCAATTAAGCCAACTTATTCCTGTTTCTAAAATCTGTGTCATTGATATTGCGCCAGTTAAATATACTCAAACGGCAAACGCACCTGTTCTTAACGCTTTAGAAAAATGTATTAATCAACAATTAACTGATAAAAAGCAGATTATTGAACTTATGCATGATTTAAGTGCCCCGACAATTTCATTTTTACTTAAATCTTTTAAACATCAGCATTGGTTGTTTAATGCTCAAGTCATTATTGATCAATATGACAATATATGCGATTGGCACACAATTTCACCTTGTAACGTACCGACATTATTCATCCGAGGTGGAAATTCAAACTATATTACTGATAAGGATTATCCAGCAATATTTAGCCAATTTCCAAATGCTCAAATTGAAATAGTAGAAGGTGCTGGTCATAATGTTCATGCAGAAAAAACTCAGCAAGTTTTACAACTTTTACATACAAAAAGCTTCATCTAATCGATTGTGGTTGATGCATTGTTTAAAATGAGCTTATGGTCGTCATCCAACACAATAATGCTATCATTTATCACGTTAACTTTTGAAAAGTCTGGGATCGCAGTTTGTGCTCCGTGTTTGATAAGCTCAGCATCGCCTATTCCAACACAATAGGCGCCAGCTTCAACTGCTGAAGTCACGCCACTTATTGAGTCTTCAAATACTAACGTTTCAGCGGGTGGTAGCATAAGGCGTTTAGCGCCAAGAAGATAAGGATCGGGGTAGGGTTTTCCACGAGCCACATCGTTTCGTTCCACTATCACAGAAATACATTCCTGAATATTCAGCATTGCCATTATTCGATCTATTTTTTCGCGCCAACCACTGGTTACAATCCCCACCCTAATTTTGGCTTTCGCTAAGGCATGTATTAATTGTGCAACACCTGGTATTGGATCATAATCAGCAGTATTTTCAGCGTGCATGATATAGTCTTGAACACTTTTTTGCGCTTCAGTTGATAGATGCCCAAACAGTGCTTTAATCGTATGTGGCCCGGGTTGGCCATGAATATGTTTAACAATATCGTCATCCTTGACGGTTATTCCATATAACTTGCCAGCCTCAATCCATGCTTTTTCAATAACGGTATTTGAATCAATTAGAACCCCATCCATATCAAATAAAACCGCAGAAATTTTTTTTATTGCCTTACTCATAAGTTTTTTACCCCGTACGTTAACCTTAGCCGAGAATTTAACTATTTACATTGAATCTTTGGACTTATAGAAGAGCGTCCATTTAACAATAAATATCTTAATTTTATTCATAACTAATTGTACTTATTGAAATTAATATAAATAGTAAAAGTAATTATGTATAATGAAAAAAATGACTGATTTGATAACAATTAGGAATGGATATGGACATTGAAATGAAGTTGCTACGAGCTTTCGTCGCACTTGTAGAGGTAGGGAATTACCGTGTCGCTTCTGAGCAATTATTTATAACACAACCCGCGTTAACTAAACAAATTCAAGCATTTGAACGAGCAATTGATCGAAGACTGTTTATTCGTGGTCGAAATGGCGCAAAATTAACTGAAGTCGGGAAGGCGCTATATCCTGAAGTAAAAAAGCTATTACAACAGAATAAGAAATTTTTACTTTTTGCTAATAATATTAAAAAAAACATGAATGGAGTTCTTTCAATCGGTTTTGGCATATCTTGTTTTCAACATGTTCCTAAATGGATTCGAACTTTTTCTGAAAGAAATCCGCAATGCCATGTTTCAGCAAAACAACTTCCTTCAAACGAGCAAATTACTCTGCTAATGCAGGGGGAATTAGATATTGGTTTTGTCCGTATGCCTGTGCCAGAGTCATTGAGTTCAATTATGTTATTTAAAGAGTATATCGTGCTAGCAGTTCCAAATAATCTAAAAGTCAGTAGGAACAATCTTAAAGATGTACTAGAAACGCATCCCTTATTACATATAAACCCCTGCTTGGCGCCTTGTTTGACCGAGCAAACAAAATTATTACTTGAGGCTATAAACGCTATACCAAAACAGGGTGGGGCGACGAATGATCTTCCCTCTCTTTTGGCTTTAATTGCTGCCAAAAATGGCATTGCTTTTGTGCCTGCTAGTGTTTGTCATTTTTTACCTAAAGGTGTAAAACTTGTTACGCTTGAATTAGCTCAAACAGGATGGGATATTGCGGTTGCATGGAATGAAAAAATTGAAAATAAACAGCGTGATTCATTTTTAGAAATGAACATTAATCACATAACAAACGTTGTTGTTTAATCGTCTTATGATTCGGTGGGGTAATATCAATAAAAACCATTTTACAAGGTGCACTATAAGGTTGGCTGTAAACTTGATATTGCCACTCTTTTGGTATGATTTTATCTACCGTATGAGGGTAACTATCAAGTAAAGCAAACGCCATTTGCTGTGCTTTGAAATGTTGATGAAAATAGTGGTGTTGATGAATAATTGAGGTTAAATAACGAATAAAACCCAGCATGATGATGGCAAACATTAAACATGACAACATAACTTCAATTAAACTAAAGCCAGCTGTTTTTTTATTACTTATATTTTTACTATTCACAATCAATCATCTTCTTTTCAGGGCAATAATCTAACCAATGACCTTTTTCAATAATAAGTTGGTTATCTTCAAAATGCGTTAACATATAAAGGTAATAATCATCATTAGCCTGTCCACGTACTAGGGTGTAGTTATCCACTTTTAATCGCGATTTTTTTATACATGCTTTTAATTGATATTGAGTATCACATAAGCATTGCCACTCTTCAGTTGGCGGTTGCCAAATTTGTTTGGTTGCCCAATTTAAACTGGAACTAGCTTGATTAAACTGACGATAATATTGGGTTTCAATCAAATAGCTCCTTTTTATCGAATCAATGGTAATTTGAAACCCCGTTAGCAAAAGAAGTCCAACAATGGTTAATATGATCACCATCAAAAGCGTGCTAAAGCCATCATATTGAGTTACTGAACGATTAAAAGGGATTTTCATTTTTAATAATGGTTGTTGTTTGATATTTAATTTTTTTGTTTTTCTTCAATTGAGCACTAATATCTATCTCAAAATGATTATTTTGTTTTTTGATTGAAAATTGAGTGATTTTAATGTCGTGAGGATCGAAAATTTTCTCCCAATTGACACCTTCGCAATTGATTGTTCCAACCTTATATTCCAAATTATTATTATAAAGCCGATACGCAAAGATATCTGATTTGGTTGGAATAGTCGTATTATGAACCCAATCATTGCGGATCTCGCTATCGTAACGGAAGATATAGCAATTTTTTGCTAGATTGATTTCAATTGGTTGCTGACTCATCTTTTCTGGTTTATTGGCGATAAACCCAGCACGTTTCAAATCTTTGGAAATACTAACAATACCTTGATGAATATTCCTTTGTAGATGAGTATTAAGATTTTGCTGAAGTATAATCGATTGTAATTTACTATAAAAAGCTGTAATGCCAATGAAGATTAAGCTAGAAAAGGTGATGCTTAACATCATTTCAAATAACGAAAAACCATCTTGCTTTAACATCGCGGCAGCCCTGGTAAATAACTATTTTTCTTACAAAACCGAATCCGCCCTCGATATGAAATAATAATTTGTGTGGTGCCAATGGCATTATGCAATTCGAATGTACCGGTTTGAGCCATATTTTTTCGCCCCCAAAAAGAGATGGTTTTTTTATCGGCTAAATCATTTAATTCAACAGAATTGTTAGGTTTAATAAAATAGCTAGAGCCTTCTTGGCACGTCGCTGGTTTTTCGCCTTTGCTGATGCTTAAGCACCAAGGCGTCAAAAAATAATAGATGTGGACATTTTCGTTAGCGTTATAAGCTTTGGCTTGGACTTCCTCCAAAAAATAGGCTAGCTGTTTTGTGGTAGTAGTAAGTTCGTTACGGAGCTGTAATTCCTTCCAATGTTGCACGCCTATTGAAGCCAAAATAGCACCAATACAGATAACAAATAAAAGTTCTACTAAAGAAAATCCATCGTTTTGCATTATTTTTTGCTACAAGATTTAATGAGGATTCAACTTTATATTCAAAGAAAACAACTGTATTAAATATTGTTCAGATTTTGTGAAAGGTATTCCAAATAATTTATCCTTTTTGAGAAATCTCAATGATACGATAAACCACTTAAAAATAACTGCATATTATATTATACTGTTTGCCCAATTAAATTTGCTAACGGACTTAAAGTTAAAGGAAACGAGAAATGCAACAATTACAAACTATTATTGAGGCAGCATTTGAACGTCGTGCTGAAATTACGCCTTCGAATGTTGATACTGTAACACGTGATGCAATTAATCAATGTATCGCTCTATTAGACAGCGGTAAAATGCGTGTCGCGGAAAAGATTAATGGCGATTGGGTGACTCATCAATGGTTAAAAAAAGCGGTATTGCTCTCTTTCCGTATTAATGAAAATCAACTTATTGATGGTGGCGCAACAAATTATTATGACAAAGTGCCATTAAAATTTGCTGATTATGATGAAGCTCGCTTCCAACAAGAAGGCTTCCGTGTCGTTCCATCAGCAATTGCGCGTAAAGGTGCTTATGTTGCTCGTAATACCGTATTAATGCCATCTTACGTAAATATCGGTGCTTATGTTGATGAAGGCACGATGGTTGATACTTGGGTAACAGTTGGTTCATGTGCACAAATTGGTAAAAATGTTCACTTATCTGGTGGTGTTGGTATTGGTGGTGTGTTAGAACCATTACAAGCAAACCCAACTATTATCGAAGATAACTGTTTCATTGGTGCTCGTAGTGAAATCGTTGAAGGTGTGATTGTTGAAGAAGGCAGTGTGATCTCAATGGGCGTATTTATTGGTCAAAGTACTAAAATTTATGATCGAGCAACTGGTGAAGTTCATTACGGACGTGTTCCAGCTGGTTCGGTTGTGGTATCAGGTAACTTACCAACTAAAGATGGCAAATATAGCCTTTATTGTGCAGTTATTGTGAAAAAAGTCGATGCTAAAACTTTAGGTAAAGTTGGTATCAACGAATTACTTCGTACTATCGATTAATCTTAATAATAATGCCGCCGTAAATATTGTGGCGGCAATTAAAAGAGTTGTTTAAAATAAGTAATATTTATAACGATTAGAAGAGGAAAATTTATGCCTTCTTTTGATATTGTGTCAGAAATTCAAATGCCAGAAGTTAAAAACGGTGTCGACAATGCGACTCGTGAACTGACTACTCGTTGGGACTTCAAAAATGTCGAAGCATCTTTTGAGCTCAATGAAAAAAATGAAACCATCAAAGCAACTAGCCAATCCGATTTCCAAGTTCAACAGCTTTTGGATATTTTACGTGATAAGTTGGCTAAACGTGGTATTGATGGCGGAGCGCTAGAAATTCCGGAAGAGCTGGAACATAGCGGAAAATTTTATAGTATTACGGTCAAACTAAAACAAGGTATCGATAAAGAGTTAGCTAAAAAAATAGTTAAGCTGATTAAAGACAGTAAACTTAAAGTGCAAGCTCAAGTACAAGGTGAGCAGGTTCGCGTTACAGGTAAATCTCGTGATGATTTACAAGCAACCATGGCACTAGTCAAAAATGGTGAATTAGGGCAACCTTTCCAATTTACTAATTTCCGCGATTAATAGATCTTCATTCATGATTATTGCCGACTTGATGATTCCCTTTTAAAGCATTTTTCGGCAATATTTTTTTATCTATTTCCTTAATAAATCTTAAAAAAAGTTGAGGAACGCACTTTTTGAAGCTTAAATTTTTAAGAATAAATGCTTTTATCTTTATTTTTAGGGATGCTATTTCTAAATAACGAGATTTTTTTAGTTAAATACGTTATGCTATCCGCTTGTCTATCCTCTTAAATTTAAAAATACTTATTATTATGAAAAAATTCGTATTATTTCTCGTTTTTTTTATTTTTTCATCTCCTTTATTTGCTCAAAATCCCAATAATGAAGAAAAGAAAGCATTTATTGATGACTTGATGTCAAAGATGACGATTAAAGAGAAAGTAGGGCAACTGCGATTAATCAGTGTGGGTGGCGATCTTACACTAGACAAAGTCCTTGACCAAATTGAAGCGGGTGAAATTGGTGGTATTTTTAATACTGTAGTTGAGCCCGATCTATCACAAATGCAAGAAAGAGCATTAAAATCGCCGAATAAAATCCCTGTTTATTTTGGTTTTGACATTATTCATGGTCATCGTACGGTATTTCCTATTAATTTAGGGATTGCTGCAACTTGGGATCGTGATGCGATAGGTAAAGTTGCTGAAGTATCGTCCGATGAAGCAACTTCTGATGGGCTTAATGTAACTTGGGCGCCAATGGTTGATATTACGCGAGATCCAAGGTGGGGCCGAGTGTCAGAAGGATTTGGTGAAGATCCTTATTTAGCGTCGGAAGCAGGACGTATTTTTGTCGAAAAAATGCAAAAACAGTCTCTTGAGGATAAAAAATCATTAGTGACAACCGTTAAGCATTTTGCGCTATATGGTGCGGTTGAAGCTGGTCGTGAATATAATAGTACGGATATGAGTGAACGAAAAATGTTCCAAGAATATCTTGTACCATATAAAGCGGCTGTAGATGCAGGCAGCCGAGCGGTTATGGTTGCACTTGTTAGTGTAAACGGTATTCCTGCTACCTCTAATCATTGGTTATTAACCGAGGTACTGCGTGATCAATGGCATTTTGATGGTGTAGTGGTTAGTGATCATGGTGCTATTCGTGAATTAATTAATCACGGTGTGGCAAAAGACGCTAAAGATGCAGTTAGAATTGCGATCCTAGCTGGTATTGATATCAGTATGAATGATGAGTATTTTTTACAGTTTATACCAGAACTAGTTAATGAAGGTGCAATCTCTCAAGAGCAGATTAACCAAGCGTGTCGTCATGTATTAGAACTGAAATATGATATGGGATTATTTAAAAACCCTCATCGAAATTTAGATCCTAATTTTGATATTGAAACCATGTTCGCCAACGATCGTTTACATCGTGCAGAAGCAAGGGATGTTGCGCGTCGTAGTATTGTATTGTTAAAAAATGAAAACAATGTTTTACCGTTGAGCAAAAATAAAAAAATTGCGGTGATTGGACCGTTAGCAGATTCAAAACGCGATATTTTGGGTAGTTGGTCTGGTGCTGGACGAGCTAATTTAGCCGTAACCCCTTTGGAAGGGATTAAGAATGCTGTGGTTAATCCAAAATTAGTTAGCTATGCATGGGGTGCCAATATTTCAGATGATCCAAATCTTTATAAATTCTTAAATTTATATGAAGAGATCACTAAATTTGATAAAAGACCTGCTGATAAAATGATTGCCGAAGCGGTTGCTCAAGCTAAAAGATCAGATGCTGTTGTTTTATTTGTTGGCGAAGCCGAAGGGATGGCGCATGAATCATCAAGTCGAACTGACCTCAATTTGCAAGCAAGCCAAAAACGTTTAATTACAGCATTAAAAGCAACAGGTAAACCACTAATTATTGCATTGATGAATGGGCGCCCACTTACCGTGAAAGAAGAATATGAACAAGCCGATGCGATGCTTGAAACTTGGTTTTTAGGTACTGAAGGTGGTAATGCTGTAGCTGATGTTCTCTTTGGTGATTATAACCCATCAGGTAAATTACCGATGTCTTTCCCAGATAATGTTGGTCAAATTCCTGTTTATTATGGTCAATTAAATACTGGTCGACCTCATGGTACGGTCAATATGGGTAAATACACCACTTCTTATTTTGATAGTCCAAACGAACCGTTATTTCCATTTGGTTATGGTTTGAGTTATACCAATTTTACGATTGATTTTTCACTATCAAAAACTGAAATGTCGCCAAATGGTGAAATCGAAGTGATAGCCAATGTAGAAAATACTGGTGATAGAGAGGGGACGCAAGTTGTCCAATTATACTTGCAAGATGTGACTGCTTCAGTTAGCCGTCCTGTCAAAGAGTTAGTTGGATTTGAGAAAATAGCACTTAAACCTCACGAAAAAGGCCAAGTAAAATTTGTTATCAAATATGACATGTTAAAATTCTGGAATGACAAAATGCAATATGTTGCAGAACCAGGTAAATTTAATGTGTTTGTAGGCTCAGATTCGACAACCAAACAAAAGCAAACATTCACTTTACTTGATAAATAAACACAAAAACCGTCGGTTTTAATCGACGGTTTAGTTCTTTTATTCAATCTTTCAATCTTTCAACCTTTAAGACTAATATATAAGATTATTTACTGATATCGTTTACGTTTTTAAGGTAAAAAAATACGAGTCAATGACTCGTATTTAATCCATTTATTATTACAATTATCTATTGAGTGCTTTTACTTTCAGAACTAATGCATCAACAGCAATCACTTCAACAGGTTGTCCAACTTCTAGATCTTGGTTACATTTTGCTGACCATGTGCCATCTTTTATTTTTACCCGACCCGAACCATTAATTATAGCTTCGGTAACGATGGTTTTGATTCCGATTAATTCTTGTTGGGGTTGATTGATTTCACTTTTACCAGATTTATCTTTACCATGTTTTTTTAACCACACCCACCAAAGATAAGCCGATACCAAAGTAAAAATAGCAAATAAAATCCATAGAATCGGCCAAGATAAAGGGACTACCCAAGCTATTAAACCAACAACAATGGCTGCAATCCCACTCCAAAGCCCATATCCGGAAGTTCCCAATAGCTCAAGGATCAGTAAAATACCACCTAAAGCAATAAATACCCAGTGAGGATAATCATAAATAACCGTTAAAAAATCAGTCATTGATTGTTACCTAATTTATTGAAATATAATATCTTCCTAATTAGATTAGGAAGAATTGTTTCACTAAAGCAAATTATTTAGAGTTTTTAATTAATTCTGCAATACCGCCAATGCTACCCATTAAGCTAGAAGCATCTAGTGGCATCATCACTACTTTACTGTTATCTGAAGCACCGATTTGTTGTAAAGCTTCAGTATATTTTTGAGCAACGAAGTAGTTGATCGCATTAATGTTACCAGCAGCAATCGCTTCTGAAACCATTTGTGTAGCTTTTGCTTCGGCTTCGGCAGCACGTTCACGCGCTTCTGCTTGTAAAAATGCAGCTTGTTTTTCACCTTCTGCTTTTAATATTTCTGACTGTTTTTCACCTTCAGAGCGTAAAATAGCCGCTTGGCGGATACCTTCTGCTTCAAGGATCTCAGCACGTTTGTTACGTTCAGCTTTCATTTGCGCGTTCATGGCTGCAATAAGTTCTGCTGGTGGGCGAACGTCACGAATTTCGATACGGGTAATTTTAATTCCCCAAGGGCTAGTTGCATCATCAACAATGCTAAGAAGTTTTGAGTTGATGTGATCACGTTGTGATAACATTTCATCAAGTTCCATACTACCAAGTACGGTACGAATGTTTGTCATCATCAGATTAATAACCGCACGCTCAAGTTGATTAACTTGGTAAGCAGCTCTTGCAGCTTCTTGTACTTGAATAAAGCAAACCGCATCAATTTGTACATTCGCATTATCTTTAGAAATAACTTCTTGAGATGGGATATCAAGAACTTGTTCCATCATATTAATTTTGCGACCCACACCATCCATAAATGGGATAATGATGTTTAAGCCAGGCTCAAGCGTATGAGTGTATTTACCAAAACGCTCGATGGTATATTGGTATCCTTGTGGAACAATGGTAATAGCTTTAAAAACGGTTACGATAGCTAATAAAACTATTATCGCAATAAGAATATAAAATATTGGCATATATCAAAATCTCTAAATTTTATTAATGTATTGATTATTCTAATTGGTATTAGGATATTTGACAAACTATTAGTTTTTAACCATTTGAAATCAAAACAACCTAATAGATCATTTGTTAAATACGGCAACGTAGAAAATTATCTTGAAAAGATCAATCTTGCTCCTCGATTTTAATTTCATCATTAAGTTATTGAGCACTGCTTTATTCGCTGGTCTGAAATCATATAGGTTAAAATCGTTCAATCATCAATGTCATTAATTTAAAAAATGAGTCTAAATAAACCTATTTTTTATAAAGGCTAATTTTATTTATTGAATATAAAATATTCGCTTGACAACACACTAATGAACTAGTTTAATAGTACAACATCTTTTTTAAGCAGATATAATAATGATAAATCATCAAAATCCTATAACTCACTATAAAAAAACTACTGTTTTGAGTTGGTGGCGCATCACTTTCTGCGGGTGATGTGATGATGTCCTTTTTTCGCAAGACCCGCTAAATGCGGGTTTTTTAGTTTAAAAAAAAGATAAAAAATAATTTTATATAAAGAGAGTCAACAATGAATAAGCCTACATTAACACAAATAATCAAAACCATTGGTTATTATCAGGATCCGACTCAGGTATTTTATCAACTTTGTGATAATAAACCGGCAACATTGTTGCTTGAATCTGCCGAAATTGATAATAAACAGGGGATTAAAAGCGTAATGATCGTTGATAGCGCTTTAACTATTTCGGCCCTAAACAACGAAGTGACTTTTCAAGCTTTAACCAGCAACGGGCAAAAATTATTACCTTTGTTAGAGCAAGCATTTCCTGATAACGTCACTAAAACAAAAATAGATGAACATAATCTTAAGTTAGTGTTTCCACCTATTGATGGTTTGCAAGATGAAGATTCTCGCTTGAAGTCATTATCGATTTTTGATGCATTAAGAACATTATTAAATATCGTTAATATTCCCGAAAAAGCGAGTTCAGATGCCGTTTTTGTCGGTGGATTATTTGCGTATGATTTAGTGACAAATTTTGAACATTTACCAATATTACCAACTGAACAACGTTGCCAAGATTTTCGTTTTTATTTAGCTGAAACTTTATTGGAAATTAATCACAAAGATCGCGTTTCATTATTAAAAGCAACGGCCTTTACTTCTTGTCCTGATGAAGTTACACGCTTAA
Source organism: Gilliamella sp. B2785 (assembly GCF_026537005.1). Lineage (NCBI taxonomy): Bacteria > Pseudomonadati > Pseudomonadota > Gammaproteobacteria > Orbales > Orbaceae > Gilliamella > Gilliamella sp. B2785. The sequence goes on from NZ_JAFNNC010000010.1 coordinate 31,184, forward strand.
ATCAACGATTAGATGAATTGCAAAATAAACTCAATCAACCAATGAGCACAATTAAAAGGCAATCGTTGGCTGAAATGGATGTCGCGTGTAATAAGAGTGATGATGATTTCAATACCATTGTTAAGAAAATGCAAGATGCGATTCAACAAGGTGAAATCTTCCAAGCTGTTCCATCTAGACGTTTTTCATTACCTTGTCCTCAACCATTATCTGCATATCAAGTCTTAAAAAATAATAATCCAAGCCCTTATATGTTTTATATGCAAGACGAGGATTTTGTTTTATTTGGTGCCTCACCTGAAAGTGCACTCAAATATAATAAAGCCAATAATCAAGTTGAAATTTATCCAATTGCTGGTACTCGCCCACGTGGTTTAAACACTAATGGCGAGATTGATTACGATTTGGATAGTCGATTAGAGTTGGAAATGCGCACCGATAAAAAAGAGTTAGCTGAACATTTAATGTTGGTCGATTTAGCACGAAATGATTTAGCTCGAATTTGCCAGCCAGGGACGCGATATACCAAAGAGTTATTAAAAGTTGATCGTTATTCTTACGTTATGCATTTAGTTTCAAGAATTGTTGGTCAACTACGTCAAGATCTTGATGCTCTACATGCTTATCAAGCTACCATGAACATGGGAACATTAACTGGAGCGCCAAAAGTTAGGGCAATGCAGTTAATTGCCGAATCGGAAAAAATAAAACGGGGTAGTTATGGTGGGGCAGTTGGGTATTTTACTGCCAATGGTGATCTTGATACTTGTATCGTTATTCGCAGTGCTTATGTGGAAGATGGTGTTGCAACCGTACAAGCTGGATGTGGCGTGGTTTTAGATTCAGAACCACAAGCAGAATCGGATGAATCACGTAACAAAGCACGTGCTGTTGTTCGCGCGATTATGGCAGCACATAATGTAGAAGGTGTATTCTAATGGCTAATATCTTATTTCTTGATAACGTTGATTCGTTTACTTATAACTTAGTCGATCAGTTACGTCACAATCAACATAACGTGACAATTTATCGCAACACAATTCCAGCTGATGTGATCATCGAAAAATTATCACAAATGCAAAATCCTATCCTAATGTTATCACCAGGACCTGGAGCACCGAGTGAAGCAGGTTCAATGCCTGAATTACTTAAACGTTTAAAAGGTAAATTACCGATCATTGGTATCTGTCTTGGACATCAAGCGATTGTTGAATCTTATGGTGGTATGATTGTCCCTGCGGGCGATATTTTACATGGAAAAGCTTCATTAATTGAACATGATGGGCAAGCGATGTTTAAAGACTTACCCAATCCATTACCGGTTGCGCGCTATCACTCATTAAAAGGTGAAAACATACCGAAAACATTAACCGTCAATGCCATGTGTAATAACATCGTTATGGCAGTACGTAATGACCAAGATCGGGTTTGCGGTTTTCAATTTCATCCTGAATCAATTTTAACGATTCAAGGGGTAAAATTATTAGAACAAACCATTGAATGGGCACTGAATCCACCACAAAAACAGCCAGAAGCAAAACAAGAAGCGATTGTTGATAAGCAAGAATACAATATTCAACCGATTTTAAATAAATTGTACTTAGGGCAAGTATTGTCTCAAGAAGAGAGTAAAATACTGTTTAATTTAATTATTCAAGGTAAAATAGAACCAACGGTACTAGCAACTGCTATCATTAGTATGAAAGTTCGGGGTGAAAAACCTGATGAAATTGCCGGAGCAGCTCAGGCCTTACTTGAAAATGCTGATCCATTTGAAGTGCCTGATTATGATTTTACCGACATCGTTGGGACTGGTGGAGATGGAACTAACAGCATCAATATCTCCACAGCCAGTGCTTTTGTTACTGCGGCATTAGGGTATAAAGTTGCTAAGCATGGTAACCGTGGTGTGTCGAGCAAATCAGGATCATCAGATGTTTTATCCGCTTTAGGTATTAAACTAAACATGTCAGCGGAAGCATCTCGAAAAGCGCTTGATGAATTAGGTGTGTGTTTCTTGTTTGCTCAGCAATATCACTCAGGATTTCGCCATGCTGCACCAGTACGTCAGCAACTTAAAACACGAACGATTTTTAATGTTCTTGGGCCGTTGATTAATCCATCACGACCAAAACGTATTTTACTTGGTGTTTATCATCCTGATTTGATAAAACCGATTGCAGAAACATTAAAAATGTTAAACTATACCCATGCTTATGTGGTACATGGCTCAGGGATGGATGAAGTCGCTATTCATGGCGAAACTCAAGTTGCCGAAGTAAAAAATGGCGAAATTCGCTATTTTACTTTGACACCAGAAGATTTTGGTCTACAGCAATATACTTTGAAAGATATTGAAGGTGGAACACCAGAAATGAATCGTGATTTATTGTTAGCGATTTTACAAGGACATGGTAAACCAGCGCATGAAGCAGCTATTGCTGCAAATGTGGCGATGTTAATTAGCCTATTTGGTGAACCAGACTTAAAACAAAATGCTAAGCGTGCAATAGAATTAATGCGTAGCGGTAAAGCTTATGAGCTATTACAAAAGTTAGCAGCAAGATAATGAGTGGAGAATAAGATGGCAATTGCAGCATTAACTGAAAATGTTGAAATGGCAACGGTTTTAAAAAAGATCATTGAAGATAAACAGCTATGGCTTGCCGAGCAACAAATTAAAAATCCACTGGCTAATTTTAAAAATAAAGTTGTACCTAGTGATCGTGATTTTTACCAAGCGTTAAATCAACCGAAAACGGTATTTATTTTAGAATGTAAAAAAGCATCGCCATCCAAGGGATTAATTCGAGATGATTTTGACCCAGCAAGTATAGCCAAAGTTTACAAAGATTATGCTTCGGCAATCTCAGTTTTAACTGACGAAAAATACTTTCAAGGTCGTTTTGAGTTTTTACCAATAGTACGTAATGAAGTCACCCAACCCGTACTTTGCAAAGACTTTATTATCGATGAATATCAAATTTACTTAGCACGTTATTATCAGGCTGATGCCATCTTGTTAATGTTATCGGTAGTCAATGATGATGAATATCGCCACTTAAGCCAAGTTGCTCACCAACTTAATATGGGGGTACTGACGGAAGCGAGTACCGAACAAGAAGTTGAACGAGCTATCAAACTTGGCGCTAAAGTTATTGGTATTAATAACCGTAATTTACGCGATCTGTCGGTTGATCTCAATCGGGTAAAAACTTTATCAAAAACAATCCCTGATGATCGAATCATTATTAGTGAATCAGGTATTTATACGCACAATCAAGTTAAAGATCTTAGCCATTATGCTAACGGTTTTTTAATTGGTAGTGCACTTATGTCTGAGCCAAACTTAACCTTAGCTATCCGTAAAGTAATGCTAGGTGAAAATAAAGTTTGTGGCTTAACCCAACCACAGGATGCAATAACCGTCTACCAAGCTGGTGCGGTTTATGGTGGATTAATTTTTGTGCCTAAATCACCAAGATATATAACACCGACTAAAGCGCGTAGTGTTATCGCATCGGCACCCTTGAATTGGGTAGGTGTTTTTAAAGATAGTGATATAGATGAAGTATGCGAAATAGCTAAACAACTATCACTTTATGCAGTGCAATTGCATGGTCATGAGGATGATAACTATATCAAAACACTTCGCCAAAAATTACCCTCAACCTGTCAGATCTGGAAAGCGTTAAGTATTAGCGATAATATCCCAAATCATGATAACCCACTAGTATCACGTTACATATTTGATAATGGTGCCGGTGGAACAGGTAAAAGTTTTGATTGGTCACTTTTACGTGACAAAGATTTAAGTAATGTCATTTTGGCTGGTGGTATTAATCCGCAAAATGTGAGTGAGGCGCTCACTACCGATGTTATTGGTGTTGACCTTAATTCGGGCGTTGAAGTTTCACCAGGAATTAAAGATAAACAAAAAATCAAATTAGTATTTGAACAAATTTAACTGATTACATTAAAGGAATGGTTATGTCTAAATTAAATCCTTATTTTGGCAAATTTGGTGGTCAATATGTGCCACAAATATTGATGCCTGTGCTTGAACAACTTGAGGATGCTTTTATATCGGCGATACACGATCCAAGTTTTCAAAAAGAATTTAACGATCTTTTGGTTAACTACGCTGGTCGTCCGACAGCATTAACACTGTGTAAAAATCTTACCGCAGGGACCAAAACAAAACTATATCTAAAACGTGAAGATTTAGTTCACGGTGGTGCGCATAAAACTAATCAAGTATTAGGCCAAGCATTACTCGCTAAAAGAATGGGTAAAACTGAAATTATTGCCGAAACTGGCGCAGGTCAGCATGGCGTTGCTTCAGCATTGGCGTGTGCATTATTGGGTTTAAAATGCCGAATATATATGGGGGCTAAAGATGTTAAACGCCAAGCTCCGAACGTATTTAGAATGCGACTCATGGGGGCAACAGTTATTCCGGTTGAAACCGGCTCTGCAACCTTAAAAGATGCTTGTAATGAAGCATTGCGAGATTGGTCTGGTAGTTACGAAACCGCTCACTATATGTTAGGTACCGCTGCTGGACCGCACCCATTCCCAACCATAGTGCGTGAATTCCAACAAATAATTAGCCGTGAAGCGAAACAACAAATTTTGGAAAAAGAGGGTCGATTACCTGATGCTGTCATCGCTTGTGTTGGTGGCGGTTCAAACGCAATTGGGATGTTTGCTAATTTTATTGATGATAAGTCAGTAAAATTAATTGGGGTTGAACCAGGAGGCCATGGCATCGAAAGTGGCGAACATGGTGCATCACTTAAACATGGTAAACTCGGTATTTACTTCGGTATGAAAGCCCCAATGATGCAAACCGAAGAAGGCCAAATTGAAGAGTCTTATTCGATTTCTGCCGGCCTTGATTTTCCAGCTGTTGGACCGCAACACGCTTATTTAGATAGTATTGGTCGGGCAGATTATGTCTCTATCACTGATGATGAAGCGCTTGAAGCGTTTCAGGCCTTATCACGCAATGAAGGAATTATTCCGGCTTTAGAGTCATCTCATGCCTTAGCCTATGCACTTAAGATGATTAAAGAAAATCCAAACAAAGAGCAACTATTAATTGTCAATTTATCAGGTCGTGGCGATAAAGATATTTTTACGGTTTACGATGTATTAAAAGCAAAAGGAGAAATAGAATGAGCCGTTATCAAAAACTGTTTGACCGCTTAACAGTCGAAAAACGAGGTGCATTTGTTCCTTTTGTTCCAGTTGGTGACCCTAATCCACAGCTTTCCTATCAAATTATTCAAACAATGATTGATGCAGGGGCTGATGCGTTAGAACTAGGCATTCCTTTTTCTGACCCAATGGCAGATGGTCCAACTATACAAAATGCTAATATTCGTGCTTTTAATGGTGGCATAACCGTTGCAAAATGCTTCGAAATCTTAACCAAAATCCGCGAAAACAATCCTGATATTCCAGTTGGATTATTAATCTATGCCAATTTAGTATTTAAAAATGGTATTGATAACTTCTATGCGAAGTGTGCTAAAGCAGGGGTGGATTCAGTATTAATTGCTGATTTACCTGTAGAGTATGCCGAAGAGTTTACGGGTGCTGCTGAAAAACATGGCATCGCACCAATATTTATCTGTCCACCTAATGCGGACGATGAAGTGATTGAAAATATTGCTAAACGAGGCAAAGGTTATACTTACTTAGTATCACGAGCAGGAGTAACCGGTACAGAAAACCGTGCTAATAAACCACTCACACATTTACTTGAAAAACTAACTGAATTTAAAGCACCACCAGCAATTCAAGGTTTTGGTATTTCAGAACCCGCTCAAGTTAGTGAAGCAATTAAATCGGGTGCAGCGGGAGCTATTGCTGGATCGGCAACGGTTAAAATCATTGAAAACAATCTTAATAATCCAGACAAAATGCTGAGTGAATTATCAACTTTTGTTAAAACCATGAAAGCAGCAACGCAAAAGTAACATTAACCAATGATTAATCCGCTGAATATTAGGCGGATTAATTCACTTGAAAAACGAATAATTATACATATATAAAACCCAACTATAGATTAATCATAATTGTTCACCATTTAAAAATCATAGCCCCTTAGTTTCAATAACTTTAGGCTTTTTGTGAATTCTGATATGATTTTGGGTTGCAATTTTTACAAAATACAGTATAATCTTCAGCCATCTATCGCGGGGTGGAGCAGCTTGGTAGCTCGTCGGGCTCATAACCCGAAGGTCGTTGGTTCAAATCCAGCCCCCGCAACCACTTAAATTTTCATTCATATTAATCTATCCTATTTTTATTGTCTGAAAGTTCGAATCAAGTGGCTTCATTATATTATGTTTTATATGTAGCCTCGCTTGTCGGGGTTTTTTTATATGATTTAAACGTTAGTTTAAAAGGAATGTTGGGCTTTATGCCCTTTTTTATTTTCTGCAGTGGAGGTTTGTTTGGCTAATTTAGAACAGCAATTGACCGAAATCATCCAAGAGCCTGTTAATGCACTTGGCTTTGAGCTAGTTGGGGTTGAATACATTCGTGGTCGTTACCCAGTTTTGCGCGTATATATTGATAGTGAAAATGGTATTACCGTTGATGATTGTGCTGATGTTAGTCGACAAATTAGTGCGGTACTTGATGTAGAAGACCCTATTAAAGATGCTTACAATCTCGAGGTATCCTCACCAGGTATGGATCGACCTTTGTTTACGCTTGAACATTACCAACGTTTTATTGGTGAAGAAGTCACAATAAGTTTGCGTATTCCTGTTGCCAATCGCCGCAAGTGGAAAGGAAAGATTAAATCCATTGATAATGAAATGATTACATTAATCGTGGATGAAAATGATGAAGTGTTTGCTTTTAGTAATATACAAAAGGCGAATATTGTACCTAATTTTAACCTTAAATAGAGTACGGGTGTAAAGGATGAATAAAGAAATTTTAGCTGTTGTTGAAGCGGTATCTAATGAAAAGGCACTTACACGTGACAAAATTTTCGAAGCGCTAGAAACCGCGTTAGCAACGGCCACTAAAAAGAAACATACTGTTGATATAGATGTTGTCGTAAAAATTGACCACAAAACGGGTGATTATGATACGTTCCGCCGTTGGTTAGTGGTTAATGAAGTGACTCAACCTACTAAAGAAATCACATTGGAAGCAGCTCAATTTGAAGATCCTAATGTAAAAGTAGGTGACTATGTTGAAGAACAAATTGAATCAGTCGCATTCGACCGCATTACAACACAAACAGCTAAACAAGTCATCGTTCAAAAAGTACGCGAAGCTGAGCGTGCTATGGTTATTGACATGTTTAGAAACCGAATTGGTGATATCGTAACGGGTATTGTTAAAAAGACCAACCGTGATAGTGTTATCCTTGATTTAGGTAATAACGCTGATGCAATGATGTCTCGCCATGATATGTTACCACGTGAAAACTTCAGAATTGGTGACCGTGTTCGAGGTATTTTATATCTTGTAGAACAAGATAATAAACCAGCACAACTCTGTGTTAGTCGTTCAAATCCTGAAATGATGGAAGAACTATTCCGTATAGAAGTACCTGAAATCGGCGAAGAGATGATCGACATCAAAGGTGTTGCTCGTGATCCAGGTTCTCGCGCTAAAATTGCTGTTAGCAGTAATGACCGCCGTATTGACCCTGTTGGTGCATGTGTTGGTATGCGAGGTGCTCGCGTTCAAGCTGTTTCGAATGAATTTGGTGGTGAACGTATTGATATTGTTTTATGGGATGATAACCCAGCTCAATATGTTATTAATGCTATGGCACCAGCCGATGTAGTATCTATCGTAGTTGATGAAGACAAACACACTATGGATGTTGCCGTTAATGCCGATACCTTACCGCAAGCTATCGGCCGTAATGGACAAAATATCCGTTTAGCATCACAACTTACTGGTTGGACGTTAAACGTCATGAGTACTGAAGATCTTCAAGAAAAACACCAAGCAGAATCTTTCGCAGCAATCAATAACCTAATGAAACATTTAGATATTGAAGAAGATCTTGCACAACTTTTAGTTGAAGAAGGATTTACTTCACTTGAAGAGCTTGCTTATGTACCAGTAGATGAGTTACTTGAAATTGAAGAACTTGATGAAGAACTGGTTGATGCATTAAGAAATCGAGCAAAAGATGCCTTAACGACTATCGCACTTGCTCACAGTGGTGATAAACGACCTGCACAAGATCTATTAGATCTACCAGGTATGACACAAGAATTAGCCTATCAATTAGCACAACAAGATATTGTGACTCTAGAAGATTTAGCTGAACAAGGTACAGATGATCTTACAGACATTGAAGGTTTAACAAGCAAACAAGCTGGCGATTTTATTATGGCTGCCCGTAATATTTGTTGGTTTGCAAATGAATAATTGAGGGAAAGTTATACATGACCAAAGTATCAATCGAAACACTGGCTCAAGAAATAAATACACCAGTGCAAACACTTTTGCAACAGTTTGCTGATGCCGGAATGAAAAAGACTGCATCAGATACTGTTACTCAAAAGGAAAAAGAAGCTTTGCTTGCGCATTTAAAACCTCAGCAAGGCCCAACAAAATTAACTTTACAACGTAAAACACATTCAACACTAAATGTGTCAAGCGGTGGTGGCAAAAGTAAAGAAATCAAAGTTGAAGTTCGTAAAAAACGCACTATCGTGAAACAAGATCCTGCTGAATTAGAGAAAGCGCGTCTTGAAGCGGAACAAAAAGCGAAACAAGAAGCTGAATTGAAAGCACGTAAAGAGGCTGAAGAAAAAGCTAAACAAGAGGCTCAAGAGCAGAAGAAACGCGAAGAAGCCGAAGCTAAAAAACGCAATCAAGAAGAAAAAGCGAAAGTTGCTCAAGAACAAGCAGCTGATCCAAAAGTGAAAAAAGCGCAAGAAGAAAAAGCTCGCTTAGAAGCCGAAGCAAACGAAATCAAGCGTAAAGCGGAAGAAGAAAACCGTCGTAAACTTGAAGAAGAAGCCAAACGCATGGCGGAAGAAGCGCGCAAACTTGCTGAACAATATAGCGATAGTGATGAAACAGATAACAGTGATGATGATGACTATCATGTCACTACATCTAAATATGCTCGTGCAGCTGAAGATGATACCGACCGTGAAGTTGAAGGTGGTCGTGGTCGTGGACGCGGTAGCAAACAGACTAAACAGAAAAAATCGAGCAAATTATCAGAAGGTAAAGCAGAACGTGAAGAAGCGCGTGCCGTAACGCGTAGTAGCCACAAGAAGAAAGGCAAAAGTACTTTACAACAAAGCTTTACTAAACCGGTTCAAGCGATTAACCGCGATGTGGTTATTGGTGAAACCATCACTGTTGCCGAACTTGCTAACAAAATGGCAGTAAAAGGTTCAGAAGTGATCAAAACCATGATGAAAATGGGTGCAATGGCAACCATCAATCAGGTTATTGACCAAGAAACCGCTCAACTTGTTGCTGAAGAAATGGGACACAAAGTGGTACTTCGTCGTGAAAACGAACTTGAAGAATCACTAATGAGCGACCGTGATACTGGTGCAGAAAAAGTTTCTCGCGCACCTGTTGTGACTATCATGGGCCATGTTGACCATGGTAAAACATCACTACTTGACTATATTCGTAAAGCAAAAGTTGCTTCAGGCGAAGCTGGTGGTATTACTCAGCACATCGGTGCTTACCATGTTAAAACCTCAAGCGGAGAAATCACATTCTTAGATACTCCAGGCCATGCTGCATTTACATCAATGCGTGCTCGTGGTGCTAAAGCAACCGACATCGTGGTATTAGTTGTTGCCGCTGATGATGGTGTGATGCCACAAACTATTGAGGCGATTCAACATGCGAAAGCGGCAAATGTACCAATTGTTGTTGCAGTAAACAAAATTGATAAGCCAGAAGCCGATCCGGAACGTGTCAAAGGTGAACTTGCTCAATATGGCGTGATGTCAGAAGATTGGGGCGGTGATACTCAGTTCGTTCATGTTTCAGCAAAAGCTGGTACGGGAATTGACCAACTACTTGAAGCGATTTTATTACAAGCAGAAGTACTTGAACTTACTGCTTATGAATCAGGTATGGCTAGCGGTGTCGTTATCGAATCATTCCTTGATAAAGGTCGTGGTTCTGTTGCTACAGTACTTGTTCAATCAGGTACCTTACGTAAAGGTGATATCGTATTATGTGGATTTGAATATGGTCGTATTCGTGCAATGCGCAACGAATTAGGTAAAGAAGTTACCGAAGCGGGCCCATCAATTCCGGTTGAGATTTTAGGTCTTTCAGGTGTACCGTCAGCAGGTGATGAAGCAACAGTTGTACGTGATGAAAAGAAAGCTCGTGAAGTTGCCTTATATCGTCAAGGTAAATTCCGTGATGTTAAACTTGCACGTCAACAAAAAGCGAAACTTGAAAACATGTTTACTAACATGACTGAAGGTGACGTATCTGAACTTAATATCGTCCTTAAAGCTGACGTACAAGGTTCGGTTGAAGCAATTTCTGATTCATTACTTAAACTATCAACAGATGAAGTTAAAGTTAAAATCATTGGTTCAGGCGTAGGTGGTATTACCGAAACTGATGCATCACTTGCAGCAGCATCTAATGCTATTATCCTTGGTTTTAATGTTCGTGCCGATGCTTCAGCGCGTAAAGTTGTTGAAGCTGAAAACTTAGATTTACGTTACTATTCAGTTATTTATGACTTAATTGATGAAGTTAAACAAGCCATGAGCGGTATGCTTGCTCCAGAATACAAGCAAGAGATTATTGGTCTTGCTGAAGTGCGTGATGTATTTAAATCACCTAAATTTGGTGCAATCGCTGGTTGTATGGTAACTGAAGGCGTAGTTAAACGTCATAACCCAATTCGTGTATTACGTGATAACGTGGTTATCTATGAAGGCGAACTTGAATCATTACGACGCTTCAAAGATGACGTTAACGAAGTTCGTAACGGCATGGAGTGTGGTATTGGTGTTCGTAACTACAATGATGTTCGCGTTGGCGATACTATCGAAGTCTTTGAAACTGTCGAAATCCAGCGTACTATTTAGTTAATACGCTAAATAAGCAAGGTTTTTATAAACCTTGCTTATTCACATTTTAAGGAAAATAGATATGGCAAAAGCATTTAATCGATCGTCTCGGGTCGGACACGAATTACAAAAAGAGATTGCGATTATTTTACAGCGTGAAATCAAAGATCCACGTTTAGGCATGGTAACGGTTTCGGGTGTAGATATTTCACGTGATCTCTCTTATGCAAAAGTGTTTGTAACGTTTTTAAACGATGATGATCCACAAGTTATCGAGCAAGGATTGACTGTCTTAAATGATGCTAAAGGGTATATTCGAACACTCATTGGTAAAGCAATGCGTTTACGAATTATTCCTGAAATTAAATTCTTTTATGATGAATCACTTGTTAAAGGTATGCAGATGTCTACTCTAGTATCTGATGTTATTAAACAAGATAACGAACGTCATAAAGATTAATAAAAAAATTGCTCAATATTGTAAAAAATATTGAGGAGTGTGATCCGTTTCAAATAAAATATCGATGATGAATATAAAAAAAACTCGCCGTGATGTTCACGGCGTTTTGTTATTAGACAAACCACAAGGCATGACATCAAATGATGCCTTACAAAAAGTGAAAAGATTATTCAACGCAAAAAAAGCAGGGCATACTGGCGCGCTAGATCCATTAGCCACTGGGATGTTACCTATCTGTTTTGGTGAAGCGACGAAATTTTCACAATACTTATTAGATTCTGACAAACGCTATCGCGTGATCGCCAAATTGGGTGAACGTACCGATACGTCTGATGCGGATGGTCAAATAATTTCTACTAGATCGGTTAATATCACTCAATCACAAATCGACGAAGCATTAACTCATTTTCGCGGTGATATTTTACAAGTTCCAACCATGTTTTCGGCTTTAAAATATCAAGGCAAACCACTTTATGAATATGCTCGCCAAGGTATTGTTATAGAGCGAGAAGCTAGACCCATTACAATTTATGACAACCAGTTTATCCAATACGATTCAACTAAGCACGAATTAACCTTAGAAATCCATTGTTCAAAAGGGACTTATATTCGTACCATTATTGATGATTTAGGTGAATTACTTGGCTGTGGTGCACATGTAATTTATTTAAGACGTCTACAAGTATCAAATTATCCTATCGATAATATGATCACCCTAGATGAATTGCAAAATGAACCAATGCTTATGCCAGTCGATAGCCCACTACAAGATCGCCCTAAAGTGGTATTAAGTGAAAGCCAAGGTAAAGACATTTTATTAGGTAGAACCGTAATTGTTGAAAACAGTGTAAGTGTTGAAACATTAGTCAGAATTTATCAAGGCCAACAATTTATTGGTGCAGGAACTCAAATCTTTAATAAATTGTCACCTAAAAGATTAATTTCAACATCCTAATTAAATCGTTAATCCATTTAAAATATTAGCAATTAGTAAAAAACATTTCGGTATCAATAGTATGGCATTGTGATAATGATGTCATATTATGTTCAAGAAGATCACATAACAATTGTGCTGATTTACATCCCATTTTGTATAAAGGCTTATTGACTCTACTCAATTGATCTAATTCATTATATTGAAGATCATTGGTATGGCTAATATAAGTAATCGCCAGCGGATGTAGTAATTGTGATTGGCTCTTTTTGACTTGGTGTAATGCGCCAAAAAGTGAACGATAATTCGATAAATAATTTTGCGTATGATAACAATCATAACAAGAGAGACTACTCAAATCCTCAAAAATAACGGCTGTCGGCGGCTTATTGCTTTGAAGTAGTGTCTTAATGGCATCTCGCCCATGTTCATACGTAAGGCAACCTTGAATGACGTAATCACTATCGATCGGCATATTGATTCGTTGAAAAGCCTGTTGATAGCCTTGCAAGAAAAATGAGGAGTTAGTATTTTTATCGCTATTAATAAAAATTGCGATCTTATTATGCCCCTGCTCAATTAAATGCTGAGTGGTTTGATATCCAATTGTCAGATGATCGAAATGAACACAGGTAAAATTCTTCTTAAAATGATTAACAAATACAATGGGTGGTAATGAATTTTTATAACTATATAGCTGGGTAAGGTAGGGAGCTTGATTTATAATGATAATGCCAATAAAACAATTTTGCTTAATATATTGAATTAAATAATAGAGATCATTTTTAACCTTATAAGGAAATTGTAAATAAAACAGTTGAAACCCAGCTTCATGTAAAACTTGCTCAATACCAAAATTGATTAAGCTTTTAGAGATAAGCTGATTATCAACAACTAAAATTTTATTGCTTTCATGAACGGGTTGATAATCTTTTAAATTTTTTGATAGATCAACATTTAAAGCCTTCATCGCCTGATAAACCAGAAATTGAGTTTGTGGAGATGTTAGGTTGGGTGTTCTTAATACTCTTGATACAGATGCGATTGAAACCTTTGCCTCTTTCGCTATCATCGATAATGAGATCTTCGCCATAATTATAAATTTAGTTAAATATAAAATTACTTTAACGAGGATTATTAAAATTGTAATCAACAAAAATTCAATTTTTCGAGCAAGATTCCAAAATTTAGAAAATATCTTTTTTCCAAAATCTTTAACAATAAAGTGGTATAATTGCCATTAAATACTTTAATTCGGGTTTATCATATGTCTGCATGGAATATCGCCATTGTTGGTGCGACAGGACAAGTAGGTTCTGCGCTAATTGAGTTATTAAATGACTCAAAAACTATTGAAATTGAAAATCTTTATTTAGTCGGTAGCGATAATAGCGCTGGCGAAGTAGTTCGTTTTGCCGGTAAAAATTTAACCGTCATTGATAGCGAGCAAATGGATTGGAGCCAATGCCATTTTGCCTTTTTTGTTGCAGGTACTAAAACTAGCGAAAAATATGCTCAAGCAGCTGCTCAAGCAGGTTGTATCGTTATTGATGCGAGCGGATTTTTTGCTGATCAAGACCATATTCCATTAATTGTACCTAAAGTAAATAACAGCGTATTAACCGAATATCGCAATGAAAATATCATTGCTGTTGCAAGCCCAACCGTATCTCAATTATTACGTTGCGTTGCATCACTAACCGATATTCAATTACTGACTAATCTCCATTTAACCAGCTTTATTCCTTCATCATTATATGGCAAGCCAGGTGTGGATGAACTGGCAGGACAAAGCGCTAGATTACTCAATGGAATGCCAGTTGATAACGAGCTATTTGACAATCAACTTGCCTTTAACTTATTACCGCTTTCGCATGAGTCTGATCACCAAAGTTTAGGTGAACACACTCAAATTAACCAAATTCGTAAAGTGATAAGTAATTATGATTTACCTATTTCAATTGAATCCGTTATTGTGCCGGTATTTTATGGACTAGCTCAAGCGGTGAATGTTTCCAGTAGCTTACCCATTGAATTAGACATGGCTCGTTTTAGTGAATTTGGCGTTGAAGTAAAAAGTGAAGATTTACCAACCCCAGTAACCGAAGTCAATACCGAAGGTGAAAAGAACTTAACCATTAAACTCGCTAATTTACGACACAGCTATGGAAATTATGAACAAATTCAATTTTGGTCAGTAGCAGATAATATCCGTTACTTAGGTGGACTAATGTTAATCGAGACACTTGAGATCCTGATTAATGACTACCTCTAAAATTGCATTAGGTATCGAATATGATGGTAGTGGCTATTTTGGTTGGCAACGACAACAGCACGTTGACTCTATTCAAGAAAGATTAGAATCGGCTTTGTCTGTCATAGCTAACGAGCCAATAGCCGTATTTTGTGCAGGACGAACCGACGCTGGTGTACATGCCACAGGGCAAGTAATTCATTTTGAAACCAACGCTCAGCGCGGTGAGGCAGCATGGACAATGGGCGTAAACTCTCATCTTCCTGACAATATCGCTGTACGGTGGTCAAAAAGTGTGGATGACAGTTTTCATGCTAGATTTAGCGCAACGGCTCGACGTTACCGATATGTGATTTATAATCATCGTTATCGTCCAGCAATTTTGGCCAAAGGCGTAACGCATTATTATCTGCCATTAAATGAAGAACTGATGCACCAAGCGGGACAATATTTATTAGGTGAAAATGATTTTTCATCATTTAGAGCTGCACAGTGTCAATCGCGAACGCCCTGGCGTAATATTCATCATATTCAAGTTACAAGACAGGGTGAATATGTTATTGTCGATATCAAAGCAAATGCCTTTGTACATCATATGGTACGCAATATTGTCGGAAGTTTGTTAGAGGTTGGTGCAGGTAATCAACCACCACAGTGGATTGATGAGCTATTAAAAGCGAAAGATCGTACTCAAGCTGCAGCAACCGCGAAACCTGAAGGTTTATATTTGGTTCAGGTAGATTATTCATTAGAATATCAAATTCCTGATTGCGCTTTAGGGCCATTATTTATAAAGTAAGCAAATTAGCTATAGATTAAATTAAATAAAAAGATGAATGCAATGAATACTGATGATTCAAATAAAGAACTCAAAAATCAAGACGCAAAAAAATCAAAAGTACAAAATATAAAATTACCACCTCACTCAATTGAGGCAGAACAAGCTGTGCTTGGTAGCCTAATGCTGGATAATCAGCGTTGGGATGTTGTTGCTGAAATGATTACCGACCGTGATTTTTATTCTCGTCATCACCAACTCATATTTTCAGAAATGCATACCTTAGTCAGTCGTGGTACCCCGATTGACTTAATCACTTTGTCTGAAAGCTTAGAAAGTAAAGACTTACTTGTTGATGTGGGTGGGTTTGCTTATTTAGCTGAGTTATCGAAAAACACACCAAGCGCCATTAACGTAGTGGCTTATACCGACATTATTCGCCAGCAAGCGATATTGCGGGAACTGATTAGTGCTTCAAATGAAATTGCTGATAACTGTTACTCAACTGAAGGCCGAGACAGTACCGAAATTTTAGACTTAGCTGAAAGCAAAATCTTCCAAATTGCCGAAAGCCGTACTAAGCAGGGTGAAGGACCGAAAAATATTACCGATGTGCTAGAAGCTACCGTCGCAAAAATTGAAGAGTTATTCCAGCGTCCACATGATGGAGTGACAGGGGTCTCAACCGGCTTCCTTGATTTAGATAAAAAAACCGCAGGATTACAGCGTTCAGACTTAATTATTATTGCCGCTCGTCCATCAATGGGTAAAACCACATTTGCGATGAACCTTTGTGAAAACGCCGCTATGATGCAAGATAAGCCGGTACTAATCTTTAGTTTAGAAATGCCATCAGAACAGATTATGATGCGTATGCTGGCCTCGTTATCACGTGTTGATCAGACTCGTATTCGTACAGGCCAACTACAAGATGATGATTGGGCAAGAATATCGAGCACCATGGGATTACTGCTGGAAAAGAAAAACATCTACATTGATGACTCATCAGGATTAACCCCTATGGAGCTACGCTCACGAGCAAGACGAATTTACCGTGAACATAAAGGATTAAGTATGATCATGGTCGATTACTTACAGCTGATGCGAGTACCAAACATATCAGAAAACCGAACGCTTGAAATCGCCGAGATCTCACGCTCATTAAAAGCATTAGCCAAAGAGTTGCAAATTCCGGTTGTTGCTCTTTCACAGCTAAACCGAAGCTTAGAACAACGCGCCGATAAACGACCAGTTAACTCCGACTTACGTGAATCAGGATCTATCGAACAAGATGCCGATGTAATTATGTTCATCTATCGTGACGAAGTATATAACGAAGCATCAGAACATAAAGGTATTGCAGAAATCATCTTAGGTAAACAGCGAAATGGTCCAATTGGTAAAGTACGCTTAACTTTCCAAGGTCAATTCTCAAGGTTTGATAATTACGCTGATGCGGGTAAATATTTGGATGACGAATAATTGAAGTATCGTAAATGTGAAAAACAATACTTCAATTAACGCCTTATTTTTTTATTAGCGTAGAACCGATAAAACTGGGCAAGAGTAAAAATCACTGCTTGTAAAATCACAATACAAGCACTGGTTGACGCATCTATATGAAAACTGATTAAAGTACCCGTTACTGTCGAAAATACCGATACAATTACTGCAATCACTAACATCTTTTCAAAACGTTTAGTCAATAAAAATGCGGTTATGCCCGGCGCAATTAACATCGCAATCACCAAAATAACACCTGCAGCTTTAAGTGATCCAACAATAGTCAATGCTAAAAT
Organism: Gilliamella sp. B2785; assembly: GCF_026537005.1. Lineage (NCBI taxonomy): Bacteria > Pseudomonadati > Pseudomonadota > Gammaproteobacteria > Orbales > Orbaceae > Gilliamella > Gilliamella sp. B2785. Next base: position 48,478 of record NZ_JAFNNC010000010.1, read on the forward strand.
ACTTAATAAACCGTAATGTAATAATTTAACTGGCAAACCAACTACTCTTGCTTGTACGGGATCAAAACAATACAGCATTAAATCACGGCGTTTAATGATAACTAAAATCGAAACAATGCTTGCAATCGTAATAATTTGGATGAGTTCTTGATAGCTTGTTCCCAACACACTACCAAATAAAATATGATTCAAATGTTGCGACGTTTCCACTTTAGAAAACAGCACTAAACCAAAAGCAAACATTCCCGAAAAAACGATGCCCATTACAGTATCTTCCTTTATTCGACTGTTATCTTTAATGTAACCAGTAGCAACCGAACAAAATAACCCCGACGCAAATGCACCAATTATTAAAGGGATCCCAGCTAAATAAGCAAGTACAATACCGGGTAATACCGCGTGAGAAATAGCATCGCCCATCAACGACCAGCCTTTTAACACTAAAAAGCATGACAGTAGGGCGCAAACAATACCAGTAGCTAGCGCAGCTAGAATGGCACGTTGAACAAAAGGAATTGTAAGAGGATGATAGATAAGTTCCCATATCATACTGAACCTCCTTGTCTTGCTTGGCTGATTCGGCGTGAAATCAACCCTTGTCTTGGTGCAAATAAAAATGCTGCCAAAAAGACTAAAGTTTGTAATGTCACAATCACACCACCTGTTTCACCATTAAGGAAATAACTGATCCAAGCGCCAATTGCACTCGTCAGCGCACCGATGATAACTGAAATAATTAACAACCGTGAAAATCTATCGGTAAGTAAGTAAGCCGTCGCGCCAGGGGTTACTACCATCGCTATGACCAAGATTGCACCGACCGTTTGCAGTGCAGCAACAGTACAGGCACTTAAAATAGTAAAAAAAAGAATCTTTAACTGTAATGGTTTTAAGCCAATTGAACGAGCATGAGTTTCATCAAAAAAGACCACTAACAGATCCTTCCAAAAAAACAGTAGCAAAATCAGTGAAACTAAAATAATAATTTGTACTTGCCACATATCACTATCATCAATTCCCAAAATATTACCAAAAATAATAGTTTGCACATTAACAGAAGTTGGATTTAGTGAAATGATTAAAAGACCAATAGCAAAAAAGGTCGAAAAGATAAAACCAATAATGGCATCTTCTTTTAAACGAGTGAAAGCACGTACAATTGTTATTGATAAAGCTGCTAACAAACCGGTAAAAAAAGCGCCCACTGAATAAGGTAAGCCAAGCGCATAAGCACCTGCCACACCGGGCACTACTGAGTGCGAAAGAGCATCGCCCATTAAAGACCAGCCTTTTAACATCAAAAACGCCGACAAAAATGCGCAAGCTGCACCAACAATACTACTTACCCAAATGGCTTTTAACATAAAGCCATAAGTAAAAGGTTCAAGAAGCAGTTCCATTTAGTGTTGCCCTTTAGTTTCAATAACAGTTGGTTCGACTAGAAAATCTTTGTGAGCAGAGTCATCATTGCCTTCACCATAAAATATAGCTGCCCGCTCATCATCAGTTAAAATAGACATTTTACGAGGATCTTCATCTTGGTGTAATTGCTCACCAGACAAGCTTAAATAACGTAGTGCGCCACCAAATGTCATCATCAAATTTTGTGGGGTAAATGTTGTTTTAGTTTCACCAAAAGCCAACACGGTTTGATTAATCAACACTACCTGATCACAAAACTCTGGCACACTACCTAAATTGTGGGTAGAAACTAAAATCAAATGGCCTTCATCACGAAGATCTTTAAGCAGATCGATAATGGCATTTTCGGTTTTCACATCAACGCCCGTAAATGGCTCGTCTAACAATAACACCTTACCTTGTTGAGCCAAAGCTCTAGCTAAAAAGACACGTTTTTTTTGACCGCCAGAAAGTTGACCAATCTGGCGATGCTTAAAATCTAACATATTGACTCGTTCTAGTGCCAGATCGACTTGTCTTTTATCTTCCTTACTTGGTATTCGTAAAAAAGACATATGACCATAACGCCCCATCATCACCACATCCGATACCAAAACCGGAAAATCCCAATCGACTTCTTCAGTTTGAGGAACATAGGCAATAATATTTTGCTTTAATGCTTGTTTTACCGAAATATCATTAAACGTCACTTGTCCTTTAGTGGGTTTTATCATCCCCATAATGCTTTTAAATAGTGTCGATTTCCCACTACCATTAACGCCGACAAGTGCACAGATAGTGCCACCATTCAAACGAAAACTCGCATCATGAATTGCTGTATGGCCATTATTATAGGTCACGGTAATATCATCAACATTTAAGCAAATTTGAGTCATTATTTTTCGAATCCTTTAGCGATTGTTTCAACCGTCACTTTTAATAAATCGATATAAGTAGGAACAGGGCCATCTTTAGTAGAAAGTGAATCAACATACAACACACCACCATAAGTAGCGCCAGTTTCTTTACTTACCTGCTTAGCAGGTTTATCAGAAATCGTACTCTCACTAAATAAAACAGGTATATTATTAGCACGCACTAAATCAATAAGATGCTTAACTTGTTTAGGTGTACCTTGTTGCTCGGCATTAATCGGCCAGAGATACGCCTCTTTAAGATTATAATCACGTGCTAAATAACTAAAAGCGCCTTCACTGGTCACTAACCAACGCTGTGATTCAGGGATCTTAGCTAAACGCTCACGAAGTGGGGCATCAAGCGCCTTAATTTTTGCCACATATTCTGCGGCATTCTTATTATATATTTCGGCGTTTTTCGGATCATATTTAACCAAAGCCGCACGAATATTTTCAACATAAGTTAAAGCAAGTGTTGGTGACATCCAAGCATGAGGATTTGGATTACCTTTATAGCTACCTTCTTGAATCGGCATTGGCTCAATGCCTTCTGTTACGACAACTGAAGGCACATCTTTAATATCTTCAAAAAAGCGCTCAAACCAAAGTTCTAAGTTTAAACCATTCCACAACACCAAATCGGCAGACAGTGCTTTATTAATATCTTGTGGTGTAGGATCGTATTCATGAATTTCGGCGCCAACTTTAGTGATTGACTCCACAACTGCGGCATCACCAGCCACGTTTTGGGCAATATCTTGTATAACAGTAAATGTGGTAACAACTTTAAATTTTTTCTCATCAGCTGATGATGAATTGGTCAGACCCGTCAAAACCAGTAGCGATGCTAAAATCGCATTTAATAATGTCTTACGGCTTTTAAAAAAATTGAATTTCATTGATTAATCCTTATTGTATACTATCTGTTCGAACTCAATCAAGTACAGAAAATAAGCTGTAGATAAACGATCAGAAATGTACGAAATCCTTTTCTAGATCACTCCCTATTACTTTAAAAATGCAAAAATGATATTTTAAATGTTAATGAGAATTATTATCATTAATAAAATAAAAGTCAAATTTTTTATTACTCAATATTAAACAAAAATACAAAAAAAGCGTAGCCAGCTACATCTATTAGAACGATAGATAATGTAGTGTTAAACTGGAGATGATATCGCACTCCATCAAAAAAGTAGAATGACAACTTATAAATAACGAGGCTAAATATGAAACTACGTAAAGTAATGATTATTGGTGTAGGAAATGTCGGTTCAACCACCGCTTATACATTAGTCAATCGTGGATTTTGTGAAGAGATCGCACTAGTCGACCTTAATAAAGACTTAGCCTACGGTCATGCACAAGATCTACTCGATGCCGCCGCTTATCGCCAAAACATGATAAAAGTCAGTTTACGTGAATCGACGGACTGTGCTGATATCGATATAGCCATTATTACTGTCACCTCAGGGCTGGCACAAAAAAGCAGGGCAGAAGAGCTGTCAGGCACATCTAAAATCATGGCTAATCTTATTCCCAACATGATGAAAAGCGGATTCAAAGGCATATTCCTAATTGCCACAAACCCGTGTGATGCAATTACTTATCAAGTCTGGAAACTATCTGGTTTACCTCGTCATCGCGTCATTGGTACAGGTGTTTGGCTCGATACAGTTCGCCTGAGACGATTACTCGGCGAACAAATGGATATCGGACCACAAAGTATTGATGCTTTTATTGTGGGAGAACATGGTGACTCACAATTTCCGGTATGGTCACACTCTTCAATTTATGGCATAAATCTTAATCAACTTGAAAAAAATAAAATTAATTTTGCGGACATTGGTACTAAAGCTAAAAATAAAGGCTTTGAAATCGTCAAATACAAACACTGCACCGAATACGGCATTGCCAGCACGATAGCTGAAATTTGCCAACACATCTTCACCAACAGCCATCGAGCATTAGCATTAAGTTGTATTTTAGATGGTGAATATGGGTACAAAGATGTCGCTATAGGGGTACCGGCAATTTTAGATCAGCATGGTATTAAAAAAGTGATACAACTTGATTTTAACGATCAGGAAAAACAGCTATTTGATACAAGTATTAATATTGTGAAAGGTTATATTCAACATATTAATTAATCTTATTAAAGTTAAAACTTATGTCATACTTTTATCAGCCAATAGCGATAAGCATTTTATCTGATTCTATTTAAAGCCGATTAATAAATCGGCTTCTTGTACAATTTGATTTTTGATGATTGGGTAAATTAACGTCATAAAAATGGTGTATAGTCATTGTTGCAATTAATATGCAATCTTTTCTTACCACATTGAACACACTCAAAGAGATAACCAGTCAATGCGCCATCTTTGGATAATGACGTTCTTACTCCTCAATAATACGAATTGTTTCATGCAATTTTTTTAATTCAGCAGAACTAAGAAAATAACTTCTAGCATTATTAATATATTCAGCGATTTGTTTATATGTTTGCAAATTATCGGATATAGGATAACAGTCAATATAATCACTAAATGCCACGATATCATCAATATCGGCAAACTCTTGCTCGGTAAGTTTATTCAAATATTGCTGTAAATTTACAGTTTGACAGTCTACAGGAGGTTTTTTTAACCAAAACTGATTGTCACGAAACTGATAAGTTAAATCAATCGTTGTTTTATCTTCGTCATCATAAACAGAGTCTAGTTTAATATGAAATAGCTGATCTTTAATCATGGATGAAAAGTAAAATATGTGATCTTCATGTCTATCTTTTCCTGCTACCATTAATTCATCTAGATATTTTCCATTTTTGTCAAAAGCATTAATTAATTTGTTATCTTCGTTGAAACCTTCGCCTAGACTATCAAAAGCAAAAGTATAATCATAAAGTATAAATTTGATATCACCCATTTCAAAGCGACCAATAGCTTTTAGATTTTTTAGCGTATAATATTTGTCGACTTCAACAATTGGTTCATCATAATAGCTATAATCATTATCATCGAAATGAAAAAATTTGCTATCAACATATATTCCATTGGCGGTACTATTGCTATCAATAGGCATGGATAAAACAGGTAAACTTTGATAGAAGTCATCGAAGGAATCAAAATGCTTTCTATGATTAAATGAGTGATCATCCGCAAACACTACATAAGTGTTAAACAGAGTAAAAAATATCGCTAAACATAAAGTAGAAACTATTTTTTTCATTTTCCTATAAAATCCTTTTTATTACTAAATATTTACAATTTTTGCAGTCAGTATATTTCATGAAATAAGTTTTTCTTTCTGCAATGTTACATCTTCATAACTATTTAATCATGTAGATAAATTATGGCATTACTATTAACCAAAAATCCAGATTTATCTGATTGTTGAGACTAAAGCATTTAGTAATGGGATAATTATTGGAAATTATAGAAATAATGGAAAGTGGTGTTGTGATAGCAGCAATTTCGCCAATAAATTTAGGAAAGGTATCAGGTTTAGTTGAATAGAATAGTTAAATTAAACTGACTAGATTGTATTTTATTTGCCATTATATCGTTAACACTAAACGATATAATGGCATTTCTAGATTAAGCTTATTTTATCTATTTTGCCAAAAACTATTTTTTATCTGGTAATGCATAAGCAATAACATAATCGCCACGCACAGGAGATTGTCTTGCGCCACTAGCGGAAATCACAATATATTGTTTACCTGTTTTTGGTGAGATATAGGTTATTGGAGTACCTTGACTACCCACCGGTAATCTCGCTTTCCAAACTTCTTCGCCTGTAACCGAATCAAAGGCTCTTAGGTAAAAATCTTGCGTAGCAGCAAAGAATAATAAACCTGACTTAGTCGCCATTGGTCCACCAATGGTCGGCATACCGATTGGAGCAGGTAAATGCATAGGTATACCTAAAATACCCGTATCCATAACTGTACCTAAAGGTTTTTGCCAAACCACTTGACGTGATTTAAGATCAATAGCTGTCATTGTGCCATACGGTGGTTTTTGACATGGCACGCCAAGAGGTGAGGTAAATCTTAAACGCATTGCACCAAAAGGTGTTCCTTTTTGTGGAACAATACCCATCTCAATCCCGCTTGAATTTTTCGGAATTTGGTCTTGAGGAATCATCCAATTTTTTAAGCCAATACGCATATCATTAACAAACATCAAATTGTTTTGAGGATCAACTGCCACGCTACCCCAGTTCATACCACCCAACGATCCTGGATATTGTAACGTTTTAGTCATACCCGGCGGAGTGAACAGACCATGATATTCAGAACCAACAAAGTCAATACGACAAAGAAGCTGATCATATGGTGTTGCTCCCCACATATCGAACTCAGTTAAGGTTTCATTACCAATTGAAGGCATCCCCACTGAAAATGGTTGAGTCGGAGAATAATATTCACCCGGAACATTACCTTGCGGAACTGGTTTTTCTTGGACTTCTGCAACAGGTTTACCCGTTACGCGATCAAGCATAAAAATTTGACCGGATTTTGTGGTTTGTACAATGACTTTTGTCACGCCACCATTTTCATTTGGAATATCATAAAGTAATGGTTGGGAAGGTAAATCATAATCCCATAAATCATGATGAGCCGTTCTAAATGTCCAACGAATTTGTCCTGTTTTACGTTCTAAAGCCACAATAGACGAATTAAAATCATCATCATAATGAGTTCGACCACCACCAAAAAAGTCTGGGGTTGCATTACCGGTTGGAGCATAAACAAGATCAAGCTCTGGATCGTAAGCTGTTGTTGCCCAAACGTTAACGGTACCGCGAGTATAGGTTTCATTTGCAGGTGGTACATCGGTAATATTTGGATTACCCGGATCCCACGCCCAAACCAAATTACCTGAATGAACATCAAAAGCTCGAACTACCCCGCCTGGTTCATTGATTGAAAAGTTATCGGCAACCCGTCCACCAACAACAATAACATCTTTGGCTACTAACGGTGCAGCAGTCGGTTCATAATAGCCTGGCGGAATATCACCCATATTTTTCTTAAGATCCACAACGCCTTTATCACCAAAATCTTCACATAATTTACCGGTATTGGCATCGATTGCCATTAAACGGGCATCAATAGTGTTCATAATGATTCTAGCTGAACAAGTCGCATTACTATTGCTAACATTATCTAAACTATCTTCATAATAAGCTAAGCCTCGACAACGCTCCCAGTTTGGGGTTGATGCTTTAGGATCATAGCGCCATTTTTGTTGACCTGAATCTGCATCTAAAGCAATCACAATATTTGTTGGGGTGCAGAGATAAACATTTTGGCCAATTTGTAATGGCGTATTTTGATCTTCCGGACCTGAACCGCTGTTATAAGGCACATAACCGGTACGATAAGTCCATGCGACTTGAAGATCTTTAACATTCTCTTTGTTAATTTGATCCGCTCCGGAAAAACGCGTCCCTTTAGTGGTATTCGCATATTGTTTCCAATCAAGCAGATTGTCTGTAGGTTTCAATTGATTGTTGGCTAAAGGTACTGCATTTTTAATTACATTATGTTCTTGGAACATAAACCCGAGCGAAACACAAAGCGCAACAAAAATAAACATACCGACAGCATACCCACCTTTGCCAGCTTTATTATCGCCTGTTTCATGTCTCTTTAATGTTGGATAAGCAAATGCAATAAGCATTGCAAAACCACCAAATACCATTAAACGAGAAAATAACGGCCAGAACTGCAAACCAACTTCATATAATGCCCAAACAATTGTTAAGGCATAAGCTAAAGCATAAAGCCATGCACCTTTTGTGTTTTGCTTAAATAAAAGAAATGAGGAAACGATTTGCACCAACCCCATTAATAAAAAATACCAACTACCACCAACGGCAACAAGTCGCACACCGTTAATGGTCAAAAACAGCCCGCTGATTAATAAAATTGTGGCAACAAGCCATAAATAAAATTTTTTAGCACCATTTATCTTTATCATGAATAATCCTTATACTTAATATTAATCTTACTATTGATTAAATTTCTCAGTTTAACTTGACGTTGTTTAATGAGTAATGGTAGAAAACGACGGGGGTAAAAGATGAACTCCTTAATTATTTATCATCATCCATCAACAAGGCAAAAACTTGTCTGATAAATATGCAATTAATATGCTCTCAATAATTGAGAAAAACAATAGGGGCATGAAAAATTTTTTTGACTTTTTTGCGACTAAAATTCACGTATTTTAATATCCCAAAATAATAAATTTTATGGTTAAAAATCAAATTATTAGTATAAGTTTAACGCATACTTTATCACATAAAGCATATTAGTCTGATTGAATGTTTCGCCAGTTTAAACAAACTGAAAGGATTTCTTGCGTTTTTTATAACCAAAAAAAGTTGAGGAGCGGGGTTTTTTAATTCCAAAATAAATAGCTTAATAACCCTTTTTTCTATTAAAAAATAAAATCATTAAAAATCATAGGATTGTAAATCTATTAAAAAAAGGGTTTTTAATTTCCAAAATGTCTTTTGCCTTTGTGCAAATAATGTTTATAGTATGCAGTGTTCTAGATTTATGCCGAGTAGGTAGTTTAGAAATGCGGTGCAACTAATGGACTAACTCGACCGTCGATTTATGCCGAGTAGGCAGTTTTCCCCTCCAAAATTTGAGGAACGGTTTTTTTGAAGTCCGAATATTTCGTTCCTTAAATTCACAAAAAACTAATATCAATCGCGTGTTATTTTTTGTAAACGCTTTTCTTTACGATGACTGGTTGTTAAAAAAATATATTGTCCTTAATTTTTTTAGTCACTATACTTTTTACATTGTTTTATTTAGACGACTAAAATTAAATCGATAAATAATATCAATAAATTTAAAGGACAATTGATAGGGTGGTCGAACATGAGTGATAATTTTCAACCGGTAACCGATAACTTAAATTCGTCAAAGCAAAGCTCAAAATATTTATTTTTCAAGAAAGCTTATTTTTTCTCATGCTTAAGCACCATTCAGCTAACTATCGCGTACTTCTTTTGTCGATCCAATTTATTCCAGCAGATTTTTTTTGCGCTTTTATTTTCTCTCTCTTTTTACAGCCACGCACTAAAACCTAAACAGACAAATGTTATTAACGATAGCAAGCCGTATTTAACCTTCAATGGTAATCGTACCTGTACCGTTAATATCGACAACCTGCTCGAAATATCTTTATCAGATGGAACACGATACACGCCTTCAACCAATAACTCATCAATTAACAACCCAATCAAGCTGCCTGGTCGGAGTTTTGCCGATATTAGTATGTTAGTCCCAACTAATATCAACTCAGTCGCATTAAATACCTTTATCGGTTCGAAGTATACTCATTCGGGGGATGATGTGAACACAACCGGCACTTTAAATGTATCTATCGTCGATAAAAATAACCAAGCGGTATCACGCAATACCGTGTTAGATATTTGTAAGGCACCTTATCAGGTTAAATTAAGCAGTACAGCTGGTTCGTTTAATAATGGCGAGTCTACTAGTTGTAATTTCAGTGCCAGTAATGTGACATATTATATTACTCCTAACGAATCATCAGCAGTATGTTTCGCTAGGCCTAATTTAAGATTAGGTAAACTTAATGAGAAAGGTCTTTCTCACGACTACCGTGGTCCGGCTTCAGTGTGGAATCCTGATAAAGGTTTTCTCACTCAATCATCTTATAACTTAAACTTCCCTACTACTGGTGCTCATGGTTTGTACTTTGATTTAATCATTGAAGGTAGTAATAAGCCGTTGTCTTGGTCACCGGTTTCTCATGGTGGTATAACCGCTACCATGACCAATTCTACAGCTACAAGTGTACGCGTAACCTTAACCGGTCCTGTTGCAACTGAATCACAATCGAATTCTAGCAACCCTGGTCTTATTTCTAAGCCTACTTTGCCCCAAACATTTGAGTTAATCGGTCGCGATAGTAGTGGTAACCCTGTCGTCAAGTATGGATTTGAGTTAAAGCAGTGGTTTATCCATCAAGGTATTAGCACTTATTTAGATACATTATCTTGGTGTAAGAGTATTGGCTATCGACCTACTAAAATTAATGATTTAACAAATGCATCTTGCCGTGGGACTAATCACGGTTCTTGGTGTAAAGATTCAGTCGGCGCTACACCGTCGTCACCTAATAATTTATACCAGCGTCAAATCGGTGCTGGTCTTTTTACGGAGTGGGGCGCAATGGATTACTACTCGGGAGCTGGGTTTTACCTTTATGGGTACTGGGCTAATGACTTGACGACTGACTTAGATATCCTCAATACTCTTGGTCAGTTTTACGTGGCCTCAGGTAGTGGTAGTATCGATAGGATCGACACTACCCATAGCATCTATGGAATTTGTACCTACCCTTAGTCCTTACTTCTAAATCCTTATGACTGGAGCTTTTGGGATAGTAAAACTAGGGTTGTTTTTTAAGTTTTTTATCAAAAAAAGTTGAGGAGCGGGGTTTTTAGGGGGGTAAAATCACGTTTTTACAGCTCCGCATACATCGCTTAACACATTTATTTTTTAGGTGCTTCATAGAAATTTGAAGAGCGGTTTTTTTGGAGGCGTCTAAAATCAAAAAAATTACAAATTTCTATGGCGATAAAATGACCAATTTTTAAAGGTATGTAAAGTCGATATTTTTAATTAGCACAATAGTTAACCGATCATTTTTTAGATATTTTCGTGCTTCTCTTTACGAATGTTAGCAATTAAGTCTAATCAGAGCTATTGCATCGTATTTTTGCCGTCACTATAATCTTTAACAGTTCTAGCTTTGAGAATTAAACTGCAAAGCATTAATTAAATTCAAAATTTACTTGACAGGAATGTTGTTATGCATTATAATTTTCACCATGCACCATGCACCATGCACCTTGGTCAACCTATACTTTAAATTCGTCTAAATTAAGCTCCCAATTTTCATTTTTCCGAAAAGCTCATTTTTTCATCTGTTCAAGCAAAATTCTACGAATTTTGGCGCGATCTTTTCATCGTTCCAAATTATTTCGGCTGATCTTTGTCGTACTATTACTTCCTTCTTTTAGCCATGCATTAACCGTTAATACCTCGAATTCTATTCATGGAAATGAGCCATATTTAACTTACGATGGCGGTCGTACTCGTGCGGTTAATAATGAAGGTTTGCTTGGGATTACACTATCTGACGGTACGCAATATACGCCTTCAACCAATCCTTCACCTACAACCCCAATCGTCTTGCCTGCTACAGGTCAAAGCTTTGCTGATATAAGTATGTTTGTACCAATCGGTAGCAATTCAGTTGCGCTCAATACGCTTATTGGTTCGCCATATAATTATTGGGGAGATGATGATGGAGATGGTGATGTTTCTGCGACAGGTAGTTTAAGTTTATCTATCGTGGATAACAGTAATCAAGCTGTAACACGTAATACCGTGCTCGATATTTGTAAAGCACCTTATCAAGTAAAATTAACTAGTACTAATGGCGAATTAACTACGCGTTACGGTCTTCCTCCTAATAGTACTTTCAATGAAAGTAGTGTTACTTATACTGTTAATCCTAAGGCTGTTCCGGTGGTTTGTTTTGCTAAACCAAACTTAAAATATGGTAAGCAAGGCGAGATTGGAAATTCTCACGACTTCTCAGGTCCGTCTTGGATGTGGGACCCAGCTAATGGCTTTATTCCTCAGTCAACTGCCCCATCAGGTTATGGTTTGAACTTTCCTACTACTGCAGCTGACAAACTGTACTTTGATTTAATCATTGGTGGTGTTAATCAGGCTTTGTCTTGGTCTCCAGTTAAGGTTGCAGATATTACTGCGACTATGAGCAATTCTACAGCTACAAGTGTACGCGTAACCTTTACAGGTCCTCTCTCAACCGAGCCTGGTATGAGTACTACTCCTACTCCTATTACCAACCCTAATTTGCCTCAGACTTTTGAGTTAGTTGGTCGTGATAGCAATGGTAATCCTGTGGTTAAATATGGATTTGTATTAAAGCAATGGTTCGTCAATAGTGGACCCGCGGTAAATTATTATCCAAATATAGTACTTTGGTGTAATGGTCTAGGTTATCAAGTGGCTCAGGTAAAAGATTTAAGCAATGCATCTTGTCGTGGTTTGGAGTCAGGTGATTGGTGTACAGGTTTAGTCGGCGCTACGCCTTCTTCACCTAATAATTTGTATCAACGTTACATTGGTGGAGGCTTGAATTCCGAATGGGGGACGATGGGCTACTACCTCGATTCCAGATTTTACGGCCATTTGTACTGGACTGGTACCCTAAACAATGATCGTAATACTTATCTCATAAGTCTGAATAATGGTTCCGTTTATAGGCATAGTAGCAGCGGCAATGCGGTTTGTGTTAATCGTTAAAACTTATTATTGAGGTGGTTCAATAGCAAAAGTAAATCAATTCGCTGAAGAATCGTTAATTTAATGGCTCTGGAATGATACTTTTATACATTTTTAGCTAAATGACTATAATAAATATTAAATAAATCAAGTTATTGACCCTAAAGTCAAATATGTTTTATAGATTAAAAACGTTAAATTTCTAATAATATCTTTAGCCATCCATCCCTTAACTGGGATGGATTTATTTTTTAGATCTAAATTTTTCCAAAAAAGTTGAGGAGTGGGGTTTTTAGGGGGGTAAAATCACGTTTTTACAGCTCCGCATAGATCGCTTAACACATTTATTTTTTAGGTGCTTCATAGAAATTTGAAGAGCGGTTTTTTTGGAGGTATCTAAAATCAAAAAAATCACAAATTTTTATGGTGATAAAGTGACCAATTTTTAAAGGTATGTAAAGTCGATATTTTTAATTAGCACAATAGTTAACCGATCATTTTTTAGATATTTTCATGATTCTCTTTACGAATGTTAGCAATTAAGTCTAATCAGAGCTATTGCATCGTATTTTTGCTGTCACTATAATCTTTAACTGTTCTAGCTTTGAGAATTTAACTGCAAAGCATTAATTAAATTCAAAATTTACTTGACAGGAATGTCGTTATGCATTATAATTTTCACCATGCACCATGCACCATGCACCTTGGTCAACCTATACTTTAAATTCGTCTAAGTTAAGCTCCCAATTTTCATTTTTCCGAGAACTTCATTTTTTCATCTGTTCAAGCAAAATTCTACGAATTTTGGCGCGATCGTTTCATCGTTCCAAATTATTTCGGTTGATCTTTGTCGTACTACTACTTCCTTCTTTTAGCCATGCATTAACCGTTAATACCTCGAATTCTATTCACGGAAATGAGCCATATTTAACTTACGATGGCGGTCGTACTCGTGCGGTTAATAATGACGGTTTGCTCGGGATTACACTATCTGATGGTACACATTATACGCCTTCTACCAATTCTTCATCTATAACTCCAATCTCCTTGCCTGTTGAGGGACAGAGTTTTGCTGATATAAGTATGTTCGTCCCAACTAATACTAATTCAGTCGATTTAAATTCTCTTATTGGTCCTCCTAATAATTATTGGGGAGATGATGATGGTGATTCTGGCGTTACTGCTACAGGTACGTTAAGTTTATCTATCGTCGATAAAAGCGGTCAAACGGTATCACGTAGTGCAGTACCAGAGATTTGTAACGCACCTTATCGTGTTATGTTATCCAGTACTGACGGTACATTATCGACTCGTTACGGTATTCCTAATCGTAGTGATTTCCGTGCTAGTAATGTGACTTATTACGTCAATCCTAAGGCTGCGTCTGTGGTTTGTTTTGTCAGACCTAATTTGGATTACGGTACAGGTAATTATGCTGGTCCGGTTTCGATGTGGGACCCAGCTAAGGGTTTTCTCACTCAAGAAACAGACCCGTCACGTTACGGTCAAAACTTTCCTACAACTGGTCTTAATGGATTGTACTTTGATTTAGATATTAGTGGTAGTAGTCAGCCATTGTCTTGGTCTCCTGTTTCTCATGGAGGTATCACTGCTACTATGTCTAATTCTACTGCTACAAGCGTACGTGTTACTTTAACGGGTCCTTACGCTACTCAATCCCAGATTAATTCATCCAGTCCTAGTCGTGTTTCCACTCCATCTTTGCCTCAGACATTCGAGTTGGTCGGTCGAGACAATAATGGTAATCCAGTTATTAAATATGGTTTTACTTTGAAGCAGTGGTTCGTCAACCGAGGTTCTAAGTATGACACTTATCCTAATACATTATCTTGGTGTAATAGTATTGGTTATCGAATGCCTCGCGTAAGGGATTTAACAAATTCAAATTATAATAATTTAGGCACCACCCCTTCCTCACCTAGTAAGTATTACATGCGTCATATAGGTTCTGGTTTTTTCACGGAGTGGGGCAAAATGGATGATTATTCAGGCGCTGGCTTCGGCTACGGTTGGGTCTGGACTAGTGACCCGAATGGTAGTGACCAGTATGTCGTGGACACCAACGACGGTGACGTGGGTTGGTTCTACTACGACATCTACGGACTTTGCTCCCATCCTTAGTTTTTATTTCTTCGTCCTTAATCCTTAGGGCGGGGGTGGGAGTGATAAAAATAGTATTAAGTGATTAAAAGTAAGCTACGAGTCAACGTCGTTTAGCCATAAAAAAAGCGATTTTGTGGCTTAGCGACACTTCAATTACCCGCCTAGGCGGGTTTATTTTTGAGGCGTTTTATCGCAAAAAAAGTTGAGGAACGGGGTTTTTGAGGTTTTAAATTTTACTTAAAAAATTATTCAAATATCAAACTCACTAAATTTCTAATTCAAAGCCCTAAAATAAAATTTTTGAGGATCAATTGCTCTAATTCTAAAGATTTGAAATTGAAATATATTTAATTAAAACAATAATTAACCAATCATAATTTAGATCCTTTTTAGATCCTATTTACAAAAGTTAACGTAAATGAGCGAAAAAAAGTGTTGCATCGTGTTTTTCCAATCAC
>NZ_JAFNNC010000011.1:0-50989 GCF_026537005.1 Gilliamella sp. B2785
GAACTCAGAAGTGAAACGCCGTAGTGCCGATGGTAGTGTGGGTATTACCCATGTGAGAGTAGGGTGCCGCCAGACTTTTAAATTAAAGCGAAAGCCCAGCAGCAATGCTGGGCTTTTTTGCATTCTAAGGTTATTTAATTCTTCTGAGGATAGAATGAGTTCATTAATCGCTTTTAATAAACCATTTAATGTCGTGACACAGTTTTCTGCTCATGAAAAATATCAGACATTAAAAGATTATATATCCATGCCTAGATTTTATCCTGCTGGTCGTTTAGATACTGACAGTGAAGGATTATTATTACTGACCAATGATGGTAAATTGCAGTCTAAAATTAGTTCTCCAAAATTTAAATTACCTAAAACCTATTGGGTACAAGTTGAAGGGTTAATTGATAAGCAAGCGATTGATAAATTAATCAGCGGTGTACAATTGAAGGAATTTCATACCGCACCTGCAATCGTGGATTTTTTAGAAGAGCCTATTAATTTGTGGCAACGAGTCCCACCTATTCGAGAACGCAAAACAATTCCCACTTCATGGATAAGTGTTACTATAACAGAAGGAAAAAATCGACAAGTTAGAAGAATGTGTGCCGCCGTTGGATTTCCTTGCTTACGTTTAATTCGAGTTCAGATTGGCAAGTATAATTTATTTACTCACAACCTACCCCAAGGCGAATGGCGATCTATTACTCTCAACGATCTTTATATTAAATAATTAAATTTAATTCACGATCCTTAAAAGATTCAAGGATCAAATAGATCAATAATATGATTCTCTTTGATCGAATACGTTGGGCTTTATAATAAAATAAGATAAAATGATCATTGATATTGATCATGGGATAAGTTATTTATGATTGAACAAAAAAAAGAAGGTTTTTTTTCTCGTTTAAAAAAAGGTCTTTTTAAAACTAAACAAAATATAGGATCTGGTTTTCTTAGCTTATTTAAAGGAAAAAAGATCGATGATCAACTGTTTGAAGAATTAGAAGAGCAATTGATCATTGCTGATGTTGGTTTCGATACCACACAAAAATTAATAAGCACATTAACACAACAAGCTTCAAGAAAAGAATTAAAAGATGCTGATGCATTACATGATCTATTAAAAAATGAAATGAAATCTATTTTAGATGGTGCTCAACAACCTCTAAATATAGAAAGTCATAAACCTTTTGTTATATTGATGGTTGGTGTAAACGGTGTTGGAAAAACGACGACAATTGGCAAATTAGCTCGTCAATTTCAGCAACAAGGTAAATCAGTTATGCTTGCAGCTGGCGATACTTTTCGCGCTGCTGCTGTTGAACAATTACAGGTTTGGGGTGAACGTAATAATATCCCAGTAATCGCACAACACATTAATGCTGATTCTGCATCGGTAATTTTTGATGCCATTCAAGCTGCAAAAGCGAAAAATATTGATGTATTAATTGCTGATACTGCAGGACGTTTGCAAAATAAATCACATCTGATGGATGAATTAAAAAAGATTGTACGAGTAATTAAAAAACAAGATGAAACTGCTCCTCACGAAATCATGTTAACAATAGATGCAGGAACAGGCCAAAATGCTATTAGTCAAACTAAATTATTTAATGAAGCTGTTGGTGTAACAGGGATGACATTGACTAAATTAGATGGTACTGCGAAAGGTGGTATTATATTCAGCATTGCTGATCAGTTTAATATTCCAATCCGTTATATCGGTGTCGGTGAAAAAATAGAAGACCTAAGACCATTTGTGGCTGATGATTTTATTAACGCACTGTTTGATGAAGCAGAAGAATAGAGATAAATCATGATTCGATTTGAACGTGTTAGTAAAGTTTATTCTGGTGGAAAGCCAGCTTTGCAAAATATAACATTTACTTTATCGCAAGGGGAAATGGCTTTCTTAACAGGCCATTCAGGTGCAGGTAAAAGCACATTAATGCGTTTGATTTGTGGTTTAGAAAAAGCGAATGATGGTAAAGTATTACTTAATGGTGTTGATGTTTCTCGTTTAAAAAAACATCAAGTGCCGTTTTTGCGTCGTACAATAGGTATGATATTTCAAGATCACCAATTATTATTAGATCATACTGTTTATGAGAATGTGGCTTTTCCATTAATCATTTTAGGAAAGCCAGCCGAAGAAATTAAAAAACGAGTTTCAGCAGCATTAGATAAAGTTGGATTGATTGATAAAATGAAATTTTATCCAATACAGTTATCTGGCGGGGAGCAGCAGCGCGTAGGAATAGCTCGAGCTATTGTTAATCGCCCAACCGTATTACTTGCTGATGAACCTACTGGTAATTTAGATGATAAACTTTCAAAAGATATATTGAAATTATTTGAAGAGTTTAACCAGACAGGTGTAACTGTACTGATGGCAACGCATAACATGGGGCTTATTCGTCGAAAACACCATCGAATACTCAATTTAAATCAAGGACGTTTAGAGGTTAAAAGTTGATGATAAAGGCCAAAATTAAACCATCTAAACAAAAAAAGAATAATAGCTTTTTAGGGCGGTGGAAAAGGCAGATTGGCTATGCATGGCATAATGTATTTAACTATTTTTATCAAAATATATTTGCCTCCTTGCTGACTATTTTTGTTATTGCTATTTCAATTACTTTACCGACAATAGGCTATTTACTATTAAAAAATGCAAATCAAGCAGCAGAGCAATGGTATCCAACTCCTAACGTAACAGTTTATATAAACAAAACACTTACGCCAGAGCAAACTAATAATTTAATTGACCAATTTAAAACGATTCCTGAAGTTCAAAATGTGACTTATCTTTCTCGAGATGAAACACGCGATGAATTCAAAACTTGGTCAGGATTTGATGATGCACTTGATTTACTTGCTGACAATCCATTGCCTGCAGTTGCTATCATTTTTCCAGTTGAAGAAGCTAAGCAAACTAATAAATTACACGATCTACAAGCACGATTACGAAAAATAGATGGTGTCGATGATGTACAGCTTGATGACAGTTGGTTTACGCGATTAACGGCATTAACCAATATGGTCAAATCAATAGTATGGACGATTTCAATCTTTATGATCATTGCTGTGTCACTGGTTATTGGGAATAGCATTCGGTTAAATATATTTGCTCGCAGGCAAACGATTATGGTTATGCAATTGATTGGGGCAACGGAAGGCTTTATTTTACGACCATTTTTATATAATGGTATTTTTACTGGATTAATTAGTGCTATTTTGGCTTTGGTTCTATCGAAAGTATTTATCCTTCAAATAGATTCAACCATGTTGCATGTATCGGATGTTTTTGGAACAATAGTTAATATAAATGGTCTTTCATGGGATGAAAGCTTATTAATTATTTTATTCTCGATGATTATAGGTTGGTTTTCAGCATTTATTGCTACTAAAAAGTATTTGAATAAAATGGTTATAGCTTCATAATGGTGGATTAAATATTTGCCATTTTTACCAGATCCTACATAATAAAAATTATGATAAAAATGTGAACTAAATCACATTTTAGTGGTCTAAATTAAAAGAAAGAATTTAAATTGTTACACAAGTAAGATGTAACAAAATTAGTCTAATTTAAGGGGGGAATTAAATGAGTACTGATTTAAAAATGCAAGCAGGTGCTTTAATCCCACAAGGAAATATTGAATCATATCTTCGTATGATAAATACTTATCCGATGCTAACAGCTGAGGAAGAAAAGTCTCTAGGTGAAAGACTTTATTATCATGATGATGTTGATGCAGCAAGACAATTAATTTTGTCTCATTTACGCTTTGTTGCGCATATTGCGCGTGGATATTCTGGTTACGGTCTACCACAAGCTGATTTGATTCAAGAAGGTAACATTGGTTTAATGAAAGCGGTACGTCGTTTTAATCCAGGAATGGGGGTACGTTTAGTCTCTTTTGCGGTACACTGGATAAAAGCTGAAATTCACGAATACGTACTAAAAAACTGGCGTATTGTAAAAGTCGCAACCACTAAAGCGCAAAGAAAATTATTTTTTAATTTGAGAAAAAATAAACAACGTTTAGGTTGGTTTAATAGTGCTGAAGTTGATATGGTTGCTGATGAGCTTGGCGTAAGTCGTAAAGATGTACTAGAGATGGAATCACGAATGTCAGCGCAAGATATGTCATTTGATATTGATAGTGATGACGATGATAATTCAATTGTTGCTCCTGCGCTTTATTTAGAAGATGTTAATTCTGATTTTTCTAAATCAATTGAAAATGACAATTGGGAAAATGATGCAACTGATAAATTACATGATGCATTATCTCAATTAGACGAGCGTAGCCAAGATATTATTAAAGCGCGTTGGTTAGATGCTGATGATAGCAAATCAACATTGCAGGTTTTGGCTGATAAATATAGTGTTTCGGCTGAGCGTATACGCCAACTCGAAAAAAATGCAATGAAAAAACTACGTGTTGCTATTGAAGCATAAATAATTAGTTAATTTTTTGAAGCCTTGCCGTTAAACAGCAAGGCTTTTTTATAATCACAAATAAGCTAATAACGATAAATTATTATCGTTTTATTTTAATAAATTATTGTTTTTTTATTTCCCTCAGCTTATACTCTATTTGGTAAATTTAACCAAAAGGAAATAAAAATGAACACAGATATAGCTAAAAATCAGACTCGCTTAAATCAATATTGTAAATTGATGTCAGTATTAATTTTGATCCCTATCTTATGTATGCTGATTGGAACGATATCGCCTTTGTTATATTACTTTTTTGATAAGAACAATATTGGGTTTGGATCTGATGGATATTCTTTTTTCATTTCCACGACAATGGATGATAGTATCGACATTTCCACAGGCCTAAACTTTTGGCAAGCTGCCTTAGCAACACTTATTGATACCGGCAGAATTGTTATTTTAATTTATGCTTTTAATCAACTACGATTAATGCTGGTTAATTTTGCGCAAGCGGACTATTTTTCCGTTAAATCAACAAAATACTGTTATAACTTTGGTAAATTTTTGGTAATTTGGGCGATAATGGGCATACTTTCAGAACCGGTAATAACGGCAATATTAAGTTACAATCAACCTGAGCGTTATTTTACGGTATCGTTTACTAGCGAAGATTTTATGACATTGCTTTTAGCAATCAGTATTATGCTAATTGGTCAGATCTTAAAAAAGGCCTGTCAGATCGCTGAAGAAAATAGACAGTTTATCTAAATATGGCATATAAATAATAACGTTGAGTACGATACAATGACGTTAACCTAGAAAACGATTTAATAGGATCTTAATGTGGCAATTATTATAAATTTAGATGTAATGCTGGCTAAACGCAAAGTTAAATCCAAAGACTTAGCAGCCGCAATCGGTATTACTGAACAAAATTTATCATTACTAAAGCAAGGTAAAGTAAAAGGATTCAGACTGGCAACCCTCGAGGCAATCTGTAAACACTTAGATTGCCAACCGGGTGATATATTAGAATATACTGATAAAGAGTAAATGATTAAATTATTGCAAATAAGGCGGCTTCCTCGGCATGCAATAAAGCGGTATCAAAAAATGGCGTCAGGCAATCTGCCTGTTGGATTAACAAGCCAATTTCAGTGCAACCCAGTATAACGCCTTGTGCTCCTTGGTTAACAAGTTTATCAATAATATCAAGATAAGCTTGTTTAGCGCTTGGCTTAATTATGCCATGGCAGAGTTCATCATAGATAATTTGATTGATGATCATTCTATCTTGCTCATCGGGAATCAGTACTTTCAAACCTTTATTAGTCAGTTTTGATTTATAAAAGTCTTGTTCCATCGTATATTTTGTTCCTAGCAAAGCAACCGTATGAATATTGCCTTTGATTAAGTGCTGTGCCGTAACATCAGCAATATGGAGAATGGGAATATCAATGGCAGCTTGAACCTGATCAGCGACTTTATGCATCGTATTGGTACAAATCACGATAAAATCTGCCCCAGCTAATTCTAGTATTTTCGCGGCATCAATTAAAATAAGCGCACTTTTATCCCATTCACCATGGGACTGACAATGTTCAATTTCTTGAAAGTCGACACTATATAAAAGTGTCTTGGCTGAATGTAATCCTCCTAATGATTTTCCTACCATTTGATTGATCACTTGATAATAAGTCACTGTACTTTCCCAGCTCATCCCACCGATTAAACCTATTGTTTTCATTTTATCCATTTCCTAAACGTATTAAGCGAACTGTGTGATTAAAATTATGTCGAAGAGATTAAATTTGTTAAATGTTAAGGTATTTTGGTAAATAAACCAAAGCGTCTTGTAACAATTTTTTAAACTTAAAAAACGTATATAACATAGTATATAAATCTTTTGATGCTATAATCGATATTAGTAGAATATAAGGAAAAAGCAATAATGCGAAAGCCGTTATCCAGTTATCATCCCTTACTTTATTGGTTAAGGGTAAATCAGCGTCGCTTGTTTCGTCATTTGTACTGGTATTGTTCTTCGCGTCAATATAGCTTAAAACGTAGTCATGATTTACGTTTACCTTTTCGCTATAAAAAACATACCTCTAAATTAATACGTCGATTGGGTAACAGCGATATTCAGCTTCAATACAATAAAGTCACAAACCTAAAAATTGCCGTTGATTCGTTAAATGGAATCTTAATTAAACCTGGTGAATATTTCTCGTTTTGCCGATTAGTCGGAAAACCAACTAAAAAGCGGGGATTTGTGAATGGAATGGAACTTTCATTTGGCGTAGCTCGTTCAGGTATTGGCGGTGGTATATGTCAGATCAGTAATTTAATTCATTGGTTAGCTCTCCATTCAGAACTCCAAATAGTTGAGCGAGCAAATCATAGCTTTGATCCTTTTCCTGATGATGGTCGTGTGTTACCTTTTGGTTCGGGTGCCGCTATTTTTTATAATTATATTGATCTTATTATTCATAATCCTACCGATAAAACGTTTCAAATTATGCTTCATGTTGGCGATCACCAACTAGAGGGTGAGCTATTATGTGATGAAGAAAGACTATACAGCTATCATGTTTATGAAAAGCAGCATGCCTTTATTAAAAGGCAAGGTGTTATCTATAGAAAAAATGAAATCTGGAGAGACACCATGACCAAAAACAATGTCGGTGGCGCCCCGGCATGTATTTGCTCTGAAATGATGTATAAAAATAATGTAATTGTAAAATACGAAGTGAATGGAGAATTGATAACAAATGAAGAAAGCCAGTAAATATCTATTATTAATGCTAATTATGTGTTTTTCCGTTTCATGTTTTGCTGATCCCAAAGTAATTCATGTCGTTGTTGCATTATGTGATAATAAGTATCAAGGAATTGTACCCGTTCCAGCAGCAATCGGTAATGGTCAAGATCCAAAAAATAATCTTTATTGGGGCGCCGCCTATGGCTTTAAAACATTTTTTAGTAAACAAAAAGAATGGCAAGTAGTCCAAGTCAATAAACCTCAAGAGGGTAAAATATTAGAAGAGATTATCTATAAACATAAAAGCAAAGATGTTTATATTATTGCGCAAGCTTATGATGGTAAATATATTGATAATACGATTGATGATTTTATTAATTACTCAGCAGGCAAAAAACAATCAACATTTACCCTAGATAACAAAAAAATAATCGCTGGCGGTGGTAAAGCTAATTTAGTTGTTTACATTGGTCACAATGGTTTAATGGAATGGTCTTGGAGTAAATTCTTTGGTTATGAAACGAGTTGGGCGTCAAACTCAAAAGAAGAGAAAGAAAAGCAAAAATCGCGCTATGCGGCCGTTTTTGCTTGTAAAAGTCAAAAATATTTTTCCAAACCGTTATTAGCTACCGGAATTTCGCCATTGATATTAACCATGCAGTATATGGCTCCGGAAGCGTATAGTGTGCACGCTATGATTGATAGTTGGTTAAATGGTGAAAGCAAAGCAAATGTAAGATCAAAAGTAGCTAGTGCTTATAGTAAGTATCAAAACTTAAAAAAACCTGCTATGAGCATGTTTACAACCGAATATAGCCAATAGCAAATCAATTAAACCTACCTAATTAGAAAGATAAGAAGTTAAGGTATGATGAAAGAAACGAAAATTGTTATTTTAACGGGTGCGGGTATTTCTGCGGAATCTGGACTATCGACATTCCGTGCACAAGATGGATTGTGGGAAGGATATGATGTTAATGATGTTGCAACCTATGAAGGTTATAGTCGCGATCCCATTGCGGTCCATTCTTTCTATAATATGCTACGAAAAAAATTACAAAGCCCTGAGGTAAAACCAAACTTAGCGCATTTTGCTTTAGCTGAGCTTGAACATAAGCTCGGCAGTGAAAATGTATTAATTGTGACACAAAATGTTGATAATCTTCATGAGCGGGCGGGTTCTAAAAATATTATTCACATGCATGGCGAATTATTGAAAGTTCGTAATGAACAAACTGGGCAAATCATTGATTGTCATCGAGATGTGGATTATGTAAAAAATAAGCTTATTCGTCCACACATAGTATGGTTTGGTGAAATCCCATTAGAGATGAATAAAATTTACCATGCGCTTTCACAAGCTGACTATTTTATTTCGATTGGTACATCGGGCAATGTTTACCCGGCAGCGGGTTTTGTAGAGGTTGCTAATCAATCGGGAGCAAAAACTGTTGAGCTCAATTTAGAGCCGAGTTTGGGGGAAAGTTTATTTCAAACCAAAATTTACGGCCCTGCAAGTAAAATTGTGCCTGAATTTGTAAAAACATTAAGCGTTAATTAATTAAGTTTCTTCAAATATTTTTTCGTATCTAAATTTTCCATTTGGCCTAGGATCCATTTTGCTTTTTTTTGTGTAAGGATATTAGGATTAACTGGACTCCATTTTCTAGGATTAGGTAAAATTGCAGCCAGTAAACTAGCTTGCTCTTTGGTTAATTGCTTTGCACTGACACCAAAGTAGTGGCGTGAGGCGGCCTCAATACCAAAAATCCCTTCACCCCATTCAACGCTATTTAAATAAATCTCAAGTGTCCGTTGCTTTGACCAAATAAGCTCAATCCAAACTGTGAACCATGATTCAACACCTTTGCGGATCCAATTTCGCGATGACCATAAAAAAATATTTTTCGCAACTTGCTGAGTGATGGTACTGGCGCCACGGATTTTTCTATTATTTTTATTATAATTTAACGCACGGTTTATAGCCTTAAAATCAAATCCCCAATGATTGGCAAATTGCTGATCTTCAGCAGCTATAACGGCAATCTTAATATTATCTGAAATTTGATCCCAATCTTTCCAAATTCGTTGTTGATTAATATTCCAGTTAGCGATCTTTCTTTCGACCATCAACATGGAACCCCAAGGATTAACCCAACGCATAAGCAGAATAAGAAAAACAGAGAAAAGCATTAATCCAATTAGGACTTTCTTGGCAATGCTTATAGTTTTTCTTAGTCGAAATTTCATAATGATAATATTAGTTAAAAAAACAGTTAAGTAAAATACGATATATTAACGGCAAAATAAATAATTATTTATAAAATTCACAATTTGCTCTGGTTGATTAATATCTAATACAGGTAAAGATGTTATTAACGGCTCATCGCTAGCAACAGCAATGGTAAAATCATCAATAAATAATGGTTTTTGACATTGTGTTAGATGACACATAATTTTAGGAATTTGTTCATCTTTAAATCCCTCAATTAATATCACATCAACATCGGTAAACCGATTAATAAGCGTTTTTAGATCTGCTGGGGTATCGGGTGTTTCCTCAATCAATGCGTAACGTTTATCGCAGGCAACAATAGTTTGTAATGCTCCCGATTTGCGTAGCTCATAACTATCTTTGCCAGGGATATCTAACTCAATATCATGATGGGCATGTTTTAATGAACCTACTTTAATATTTCGCAAAACCATTAACTGAATAATCTTTTTTAGCAAAGTAGTTTTACCACATCCACTATATCCAGTGATACCAATAATTTTTTTATTATTCATAGATTCTCAACAATAACGTGCTATATTTAAACGTAAATATTATTTTATACAAGATTAATGATATGTACGATTTTTTAAATGATTATAATCAAACAGTACACCCTAAATTGTTAGAAGAATTTATCAATATCAATAATAAAAAGTTGATTGGATATGGCTTAGATGATTGTTGTAATGATGCAATCGATCAGATTAGGAAAAGATTAAAATCCCCGAATGCAGACATACATTTTATGGCTGGTGGGACAATTACCAATTTAACAACCATTTCACATATACTAAAACCATATCAGGCTGTGATTGCAGCGGAAACTGGACACATCAATGTGCATGAAACGGGTGCAATTGAAGCCACAGGACATAAGGTTGTAACGGTGAAAACTGAAGATGGAAAATTAACACCAGAATCCATAAAACCTGTTTTAGATTATCATTGTGACGAGCACATGGTCCAACCAAAGCTGATATACATTTCCAACACTACCGAATTAGGTACCCTATATACCAAACAAGAGCTAAAAAAACTGTATCAATTTTGTGAAAAAAATCATTTATATCTTTATTTAGATGGTGCGCGTTTAGCTATGGCATTAGGCGCTAAAGATAATGACATTACTTTCCCTGATTTAGCCAAATATACCGATGTATTTTATATTGGTGGCACTAAAGTTGGTGGTTTTGCTGGTGAAGCGTTGGTATTTAACAATCATACTATTAATCGCGACTTCCGTTTTAATATGAAACAAAAAGGAGCAATATTAGCTAAAAGTTGGATTATAGCTGTACAATTTAAAGCGTTAATGCAAAATAACCTTTATCTTTCATTAGGCAAACATAGCAATATGATGGCTGAAAAACTTACAAACTTATTTGAAAATGAGGGATTCACCTTTGCAGCCAAACCACAAACCAACCAGCTGTTTGTCAATTTACCGAATCAATTAGCCAAAAAAATTACTTCACGTTATGCTGTGGATAATTTAGGGCAAAGTGATCCAAACCATATTTGTTTACGTTTTTGCACTTCGTGGTCAACACAAGAAGTTGAAATAGAAAACTTTGCTCAAGAATTAAAAAAATTGCTTAAAAAATGACAGTAAGTTTTTATCTATCAAACTGTTAATAATATAAAATATAAAAAAAGTTGAGGAACGGGGTTTTTAAACAAAAAAAATCAATAAGCTAAAAAAGGCTCGATTTGTGATTTATTTATTCGCCTCAATTACCAAATTGGCATTTTCTAGCATATCAACTGTATTAATATTGATAAAACTAGTAGGCGTATCGCTAAAATCAACAGCAGTTGCATGAATCTTCTTTAAAAACAACATCAGTTTGCGATCACCGTTTTCCAAATATTTTTTTAGTTGAGTAATGACAGATTTATTGATTAATAAAATGGTTGGGTGATTATCCTTACCATCAAAAGGGAAAATAGCTTGATGAGTAGCTGAAAATTTTGTTAAACGAGCGAGCAAATCATGTGGTAAAAAAGGGGTATCACAACTAACAAATAAGTTCCAATCTGTATTGCTTCGTAATAAGCCACTATAGATTCCGGCAAGCGGCCCTAAAAATCCTTTTAAATCATCACCAAAAATAGGGTAGTTTAGCGAACCATATTGATCATCATGCCGATTACAATTAATCATTATAAAATCGACTTGAGGTTTGATGCGATCAATTACATGTTGAAAAAGTGGTTTCCCAGCTAATAACATCAAGCCTTTATCCACACCATTCATGCGGTTACTCTGACCACCAGCTAAAATAATAGCAGTAATAGGCAGTTTTTCCATAAATTCTTTCTCTTTTACATTGCCAAAAAGCAAAATAACATTACTATATAGCAAAGTTATTTTTTAGACATAAAATATATTTGTTTATGAATCTTTTAAATGGACAATTTAAATTTAAAGCCGAGTATATACTAGAAGCTTATTAATATATAGATTGTAAAGTAAAGATTAACATAAAGGTTTATGTCATCACCTATCAACTTAGTTGAATAATTAAAAGGTAGTTATTATGAAATGTCATCGTATTGATGAGTTAATTGAGTTATTACAACCAGCTTGGGAAAATGATTCAGATCTCAATTTATTACAGCTTTTAGATAAATTGGGTAAAGAAGCTGGTTTTGATGGTAATTTAAAAGATCTTAGTGATGAGGTTTTAATTTATCATTTAAAAATGCGTAATTCAGATAAAAACGAAGCTATACCTGGATTAAAAAAAGATTATGAAGATGATTTTAAATCAGCAATATTAAAAGCTCGCGGAATTATTAAAGAATAAGGAGAATAAATTAAATGAAAAAAACGCTTATTGCTATTGGAGTATTATTAACTTCTATAACCTGTTTTGCGCAAGAAGCGCCGGCAGATAATAAAAATGATACTCAACCAGCTACAGCAAATGTTGCTGAGCAGTTAAAACCGATTGAACAAGGTGAACAATATGGTGTTTTACCATTTGAACCCTCTCCAGATAAAGAGGTTGTAGAGTTTTTCTCATTCAACTGTCCTAGCTGTTTTAAATTTGAAAGCGAATATCATGCAACAGACGCGATTGCTAAAGCTTTACCAAATGGTACTAAATTTAAACGTTATCATTTAGACAATTTTGGTCCGTTAGCTAAAGAGCTAGCTGAAGCATGGGCGGTGGCTAATGTATTAGGTATTGAAGATAAAGTGTCAGATGCACTTTATAAAGCTGTACAAACCGAGCGTAAATTAAAAACTGCTGATGATATTAAAGCTGTCTTTGCAGACTTAGGTGTTGATGCTGATCAGTTTGATAAAACCAAACAAAGTTTTTTAGTTAAAGCGTTTATGACACAACAAACTGAGGCCTATAACCAATTAAGACCTGAGTCAATTCCAACTGTTGTGGTTAATCGTAAGTTTTTTGTGAACTCGCGTGGTCTTAATACTAAAAATACCACTGATTATGTCAAAGATTATGCGAGAGTTACTGCCTACTTAGTGGATTTAGATCCGCATGTTAAGGTAGAAATTGATAAAAAAACTGAAAGTGAAGAACAAAATAATTAATTTTTAAACGGTTATTAACAAATTGTCATCCCTTTGCAGTTTATCGTGCAAAGGGATTTTATTTTAATAGCGCTTTTTATTCTCTTTCTAATGCATAAATTGGATCAAGTTTTGCGGCTCGTTTTGCTGGAAAATACCCAAAAATTATGCCAATTATACTTGAACAGCTAAAGGCAGCGATAATTGAAATGATTGAAAAACGCATTGCAAATGATGTGACAAAATAATTAAAAATCCCACCGACCACAAATGATAATAAAATACCTAATGTTCCGCCGATCAAACACACTAATACCGCTTCGATTAAAAACTGTTGCAATATATCACTTGAGCGTGCTCCAACAGCCATGCGCACACCAATTTCTCGAGTTCTTTCGGTAACCGATACTAGCATGATATTCATTACCCCAATACCACCGACTAACAGTGATATAAATGCAATGGTTGAGATTAATAATGTTAACACCCAAGCCGAGGAATTAACCGTTTCACGGATACTATCTGAATTAAAGATAAAAAAGTCTTTAACACCATGCCGTTGTATCATGATTTTATTAATCGCTTGTTCAGCAACTGATAAATCAACATTATCATTAATCCGAACCGTAATACTTCTTAACGATGTTTGTCCAACCATGCGATTAATGACAGTGGTATAAGGTAACCAGATATTAAGACTCTCATTATTACCAAATCCCTGTTGTTGTTTGGTGGCAACACCAATTACTCTTACCGGCAATTGACCCACCATAAGAATTTTTCCAATTGGATTTTCATTCTTAAATAACTGTTTAACGGTATTTTCATCGATAACGGCATCTTGTGCTGATGATGCAACGCTAGCTTGGTCAAAAGCAATGCCTTGGGTGATGTTATAACCACGAACGGCAAAAAATTGCTCTCCCACACCATTTACTGTACCAGTCATCGCCAAATTTTTGACTCGAAAATAGACTGATGTTGCCAGGTTTGGGGTTGTGCTATGAACAAAATTCTGTTTCGCTAAAAAGTCAGCATCGGATGAGCGTAGGGTGGTAATTTTATCTGCATTACGATCCCCAAATCCGCTACCGGGATAAATCTCTAGCGTGCTTGTTCCTAATGAGTTTATATTCGAGAGTATTTTTTGTTTTGTGCCTTCTCCTAATGCAACCATGGAAACGACAGAGGCTATGCCAATGATGATACCAAGCATGGTTAGAAAAGTGCGTAATCGTTGAGAACGCATCGACAATATCGCCATATTAAAGGCGTCTCGAAAACGATTGTATTTAGCTTGAAAGTTGTCTTGGGTTTTAGTGGTTTCGATCTGTTTAACTTGGCGATTATCTTTTTTTTCTTCTACCTGATAGTTAGGATTGATTGAATCTGAGATAATATTTCCGTCACTGATTTCAATAATTCGCTCTGCACTTTGGGCAATATTGCTATCATGCGTTACAATAATCACAGTATGCCCTTGTTTATGAAGTTCTCGCAAGATAGCCATAACTTCTAATCCGCTTTTACGGTCAAGTGCGCCTGTTGGTTCATCTGCTAAAATAACTTGTCCGCCATTTATTAAGGCTCGAGCAATACTGACACGCTGTTGTTGACCTCCCGATAATTGACTGGGTTTATTATTAATTTTATCTTCAAGCCCTAAACGCGTTAATATTTCAATAGCTCGTTTTTTTCGTTGTTCATTAGTGATTCCTGCATAAATGGCGGGAATTTCAACGTTACCTTGTGCAGTTAAGGCGCTTAATAAATGATAGCGTTGAAAGATAAATCCAAAATGTTCTCGACGTAATTCAGCTAATTCATCGGGTGATAATTTATTGGTGGTTCGACCTCCAATTGTATAGACTCCCGAGCTTGGTTTATCTAAACAACCTAAAATATTCATTAACGTCGATTTGCCAGAGCCAGATGCACCAATAATGGCAACCATTTCACCGGCATTAATCGTTAAATTGATATTTTTAAGTACTTGTATGGTTGAATCACCGGCTGGAAATTCACGAACAATATTTTCAAGTTTGATAAGTGGATTATTTGTCATATCAAAATCTTATCCTCGGCGTGCGTCCATTAGGATTAAATAATGCGCCATTGTTACTACCAATAATGACGACTTCACCTTCTTTAAGTCCCGATTTGATTTCCACATTGACATTATTATTGATACCTAGACTGACTTCTCGTTCTTCAACATTATTATGTTGATCAAGTAGATAAATAATCGCTTTATTATCTGCTAAATTTTTTTGAACAGCTTGGGATGGAATAGTCAGTACATTTTTCGCTTCAGCTAACACAATATATACTTGAGCTGTCATTGAAATACGTAAAAGATGATCAGGATTATCAACATCAAATAAACCATTGTAGTAAATTGCACTTTTGGTGGTAGATGATGCGCTTAACGTAGAGTTTTCAGTATTAATTGAGTCAGGTGCAGGCTCAATCGATCTTAATGTTAATCCCTCAAACCGCTTGTTTGGTTGTCCTAATATTGTGAAATAAACGGGCATACCTTTTTTAACACCAATAACATCGGCTTCCGAAATTTGTGCTTCAATGGTCATTTTATCCAATTGAGCGACTTTAACGATAGTCGGAGCACTTTGTACCGAGTTTACCGTTTGCCCTTGGTCGACAGGAATGGCAACAATAACACCATCAATTGGTGAGCGTATTTTGGTATAACCTAAATTAACTTTTGCAGTATCAACTGCCACTTGAGCGCTAACAATATCTGCATCAAGCGCTGCAATATCAGCTTTGATTGCATCAAGATCGGCTTTTGCTGAATCTAAATCTGATTGGACACCAACCCCTTTTTTAACCAGTTTTAATTGGCGTTCATAAGTTAGTTGATAGTTAACTAATTTTGCTTGCTTAGATGTACGCTGAGCTTCCAAGCTGTTTAATTTTGCTTCAGATTGTTTGAGATCGTTACTTTGTTTAAGATCATCAATCTCAGCAATCATATCTCCCTGCTTAACTTCATCGCCAAGTTCAACATACAATTTTTTGATTTGTCCAGAAACTTGTGCACCAACACTAACTTGTTTAAAAGCGCTTATAGTGCCATCAGCAAGAACCGTTTTCTCAACATTTCCTTTCGTTACTGGCGACGTAATATAATTAACGGCCTGCTCTGAAGGAAAAAAAATTAATTTTCCTAAATAAAGCACAACTAAAGTGGCAATAAAGATAACGATATATTTGAATCTAAAGAATTTTGCCAATTTTTCATCCTTTCGTTTTTGTTATTTTTTGAGCATTGTATCGTATTAATTTCATTTGCAATGATAACTAAAGATAATAAATTGTAATTTTTATGAAAATTTTTAACTGTATTAAAGATATTTCTGAATTGATAGAAAAAATCACCTTTCTTTTAATATGTACTTAAAAATTTGATTATAAATATCATTAGATAATCATACATAGGAATACTTGTTTATTGCACAAAAAAGTAGGCAATTCCTAATTAACTTACTAATGGAAATTAGTGAAGCTTTGAGCCGTTCCTTTGTTCAATTTACTAATAAAACTATTTTCGCGTCAAGCTGATAAGTTTCTAAAATAATTCTAAAATTCCAATAACTATTTAGGTGGATGATATGATTAGGAACACTTATTTTGATATGCATTAGGCTTTAATTTTCAAATTTATGCAATTTTAGACCTTCAAAAACCCCGTTCCTCAAAATTTTTTGCAAAAGTTTTGTCAATACTCAATGTAAATGTAGATCCGTATTAGGATTTATTTAGGATTGCGTTATAATGGCGCAAATTTTTTATTCGTTAAAGATATTGTAGCAATGGCGTTAAAAATAACTGATAAGTGTATTAATTGTGATATGTGTGAACCTGAATGTCCAAATGAGGCCATTTCAATGGGGTTCGATACTTATGAAATTGATCCAAATAAATGCACTGAGTGTGTCGGTTATTATGATCATTCTACCTGTCAACGCGTCTGTCCAATTCAAAATGCGATTATTGCTGATCCAGAGCATGTTGAAACTCAAGACGAATTATTGCAAAAATTTAAGCAACTAACACACTCTTCTTAATCAGTTGTTTTAACTTCTATACGTAACTCTTTGGGAATTTCAAAAGTAATATTTTCTGAAATACCTTCGGTTTCAATCATTGATGTACAACCTAAACTTTTTAGATGCTCAATAACTTGTTTAACTAAAATTTCTGGGGCAGAAGCGCCAGCGGTGACACCAATAGTTTGAGCATTTTCTAGCCATTTAAGATTGATGTCTGAGGCGTAGTCGATTAAGTAGGCATTTTTGCTGTTTCGTCTTGCAAGCTCTGCTAATCGACTGGAGTTTGATGAATTTTTAGATCCAACCACTAAGACAATATCGGCTTGAGATGATAACTGCTTAACTGCTTGTTGGCGGTTAGTGGTGGCATAACAAATATCGTTTTTACGAGGGCTACGAATATTGGGAAATCGATTTTTTAACGCTTCAATGATTTCTGCGGTATCATCAACCGATAAGGTTGTTTGTGTTGTAAAACAGAGATGATTGTCATTTTTTACTTGCAAGTTTTGTACATCTTTAATTGATTCGACTAAATAGATTCCACCTGCTGGATTACTATATTGTCCCATCGTGCCATCTACTTCAATATGGCCAGCATGACCAATAAGAATAACCTCTTCACCTCGATAGCTTGCTCTGGCGACTTCCATATGAACTTTAGTTACTAAAGGGCATGTTGCATCGAATATTCGTAGCTGGCGACGTTTGGCTTCATCACGAACTGTTTTAGATACCCCATGGGCAGAAAAAATAAGGATACTGTCGTCTGGGACATCATTGAGATCTTCGATAAATATTGCGCCAAGTTCTTTAAGACGGTTAACTACGTAGCGATTATGTACAACTTCATGGCGAACATAAACAGGAGCACCAAATAGCTCAAGCGCGCGTTCAACGATAGTAATAGCTCGATCTACTCCAGCACAAAAGCCACGAGGATTAGCGAGTATAATCTGCATATTAGTCAGTCTTTTTAGCATAATTGCTTAGGATGTAAAATCCAATACCTAAACAAATCGCACAATCAGCAATATTAAAAGTTGGGTAGTGCCAATCACCAAAATTGACATCTAGAAAGTCGACAACAAATCCATGGTAAAGACGGTCAAATAGGTTTCCTAATGCACCACCTAAAATTAATGCTAATGAAAAATTTTCTAATTTTTGCTTATGGTTACTGCGATATAACATATAAACAATTACGACACTAACAGCAAAAGCTACGGCAGCAAGTATCCATCGTTGACCTTCAAAAATACTGAAAGCTGCGCCAATATTATGTACATAGGTGATAGAGAAGAAGGGTAAAAGATTTACAGATTCAAATAAGTAAAAATTATTTATAATCCAGAATTTACTTGCGATATCGATAATAAAAACTACAACCGCAAATAATAACCAGTGAAGTCCGTTATCTTTTTTCATATAATTTATGCTCATTATTATAATACCGCCGACAATCGTCGGCGGTAAGTGTTCTTAATTGCTATAAAATTATTTTTATAGCCCTATTTATTTTTATATCACTTAGGCAAAATGTCTAACTTCACCATTACCATGAATGTTTTGTTCACAACGTTTACATAAGTGAGTGGTTGGGTTGTTATCAACTGTAAAATGCCAGCAACGAGGACATTTATCGCCTTGTGCTTTAGCAAGCTCAATTTTAAGACCTTGAATATCACTTTGTACCGCATGTTGTGGTGCATTTTCTAAAGGTTTCACCGTCGCTTGTGAAGTCAGTAATACAAAGCGTAATTCGTTTTCTAATTTAGCGAGAGCCGTTGCTATTTCGCTATTAGCATAAAGGGTTACCGCTGCTTCAAGTGATCCCCCGATAACTTTATCATTACGGCCTTGTTCTAAAACTTTATTGACTTCACTTCGAATAGCTAAGATTTGAGCCCAATAAGCACTGTTTAATGTTTCACTATCTGATAAGGTAAATAGCAAGGTATACCATTCATCTTCAAATACAAATTCAGATTTTTCAGAAGCAGGTAGATATTGCCAAATTTCATCAGCAGTGAATGATAAAACTGGTGCAATCCAACGAACCATTGCTTGAGCGATATGATATAACGCAGTTTGACAACTATGGCGCGCAACACTATCGCTTTTTGCTGTATATTGACGATCTTTGATAATATCTAAATAGAATGAGCCCATTTCGATTGAGCAAAATTGCATAATACGTTGTACGACTCTATGGAAATCGTAGTTTTCATAAGCTTGAATGATTTGCTCTTGAGCTTCTTTAGCTATACTGACAGCCCAACGATCAAGTACTACCATATCTTCTGGTTTAACCATATCTTTAGCTGGATCGAAACCATTTAAGTTAGCCAGTAAGAAGCGTGCGGTATTACGAATACGACGGTAGCTATCGGCTGCACGTTTAATGATTTCATCTGAATAACTCATTTCGCCTGAATAATCAGTCGATGCAATCCACAAACGTAAAATATCTGCCCCAAGTTTATTCATCACTTCTTGTGGGGTCACAATGTTACCAAGTGATTTAGACATCTTACGTCCTTGTCCATCGACAACAAAACCGTGAGTTAATACTTGTTTATACGGTGCTTTGTTATCAATTGCCGTTGATAGCATTAATGAAGACATAAACCAACCACGATGCTGATCTGAACCTTCTAAGTACATATCGGCTTCGTGCCCTGCAAATTCAGGACGCACGCCAACCACTGAGTAGAATGTTGAGCCTGAATCAAACCATACATCTAGTGTATCGGGCACTTTACGATAATCATCAGCATCAGGACCTAATAAATCTTTAATATCGGCATCCCACCATGCTTGAATACCGTTTTGTTCAACCAATTTAGCCACTTTCTCAACTAGTTGTAATGTGTCTGGATGTAACTCTTCAGTTTCTTTATGCACAAATAGCGTCATAGGCACGCCCCATGTGCGTTGACGTGAAATACACCAATCAGGACGGTTCGCTACCATAGTTTCAATTCGAGCTTGTCCCCAATCTGGAATCCAACGAACTTGTTTGATCTCTTTTAGTGATTGAGCACGTAAACCTTGTTTATCCATACTGATAAACCATTGTGGTGTTGCACGGTAGATAACAGGCGTTTTATGTCGCCAGCAACAAGGATAGCTATGTTCAATATTTTCAAAGTGTAGTAAAGCATTGCGTTCTTTTAATAGTTCAACTACCACTTTATTGGCTTTGAAAACAAATAAACCATCTAAACCAACACCTGTTCCAGGTAAATAACAGCCATTGCCACCAACAGGGTTAGCAACTTCAAGCCCATATTTTTGACCAACTAAAAAGTCTTCAACACCGTGACCAGGCGCCGTGTGCACTGCACCTGTACCTGCGTCAACTGTCACATGTTCACCAAGTACAATTGGTTCATCAAACTCAAGGAAAGGATGTTTAAAGCGTAATAGCTCAAGCGCATCACCTTTACAGCTGCCAAGTACTTTCCATTCTGAAATTTCGGCACGTTTCATGACTGATTCGACCAGATCAGCGGCTAAAATTAAGCATTCTTTATCGTTTATTTGTACTAGTTGATACTCAAATTCAGCATTTAAGGCAATACCTCGGCTGGCAGGTAATGTCCAAGGTGTTGTCGTCCAAATCACGGCATAAATAGTTAGGTCGGTATTAACACCAAATTTACTTGCAACAGCTTGGTTATCTACGGCTTTGAATTTTACATCTATTGCGGGCGATGATTTATCATAATATTCGACTTCAGCTTCCGCTAAAGCTGACATACAATCTGTACACCAATAAACTGGTTTAGCACCTTTGACTAAATGCCCATTTTGAATTACTCTACCTAAAGCACGAATAATATTCGCTTCAGTATCATAGTCCATTGTACGGTATGGATTTTGCCAATCCCCAAGCACACCCATGCGAATAAAATCAGCTTTTTGTAATTCAACTTGTGAAGCAGCATAATCACGACAAATTTGGCGAAACTCAGCTGGTGTTACTTTTACACCTGGTTTACCGACTTGCTCCTCGACTTTTTGCTCAATCGGCAAACCATGACAATCCCATCCTGGAATATATGGGGAGTCATAACCACTTAAGCCTTTTGATTTGATAATAATGTCTTTAATAATTTTATTAACGGCATGACCAATATGAAGTTTTCCGTTTGCATAAGGAGGGCCATCATGCAGAATAAAAGCTTTTTTGCCTTTTTTGCCTTGACGGATTTTGCGATAAAGTTCTTTATCGTACCAATTTTGCAACATCGCCGGTTCACGTTTAGCAAGATCACCTCGCATAGGGAATCCGGTTTCCGGTAAATTCAATGTGTTTTTATAGTCTGTCATGCTGATTTATTCCAGTTAATTTTTGTTGAAACTACTTTTTAATTGGTTAATTTTGCACTGATCTGTTTCGCAGTGCAAACATCTTGTGCAATTTGTTGTTTTAAATCGGTTAGCGAATCAAATTTTTTCTCGTCGCGTAACTTATGAACGAATATAACGTCTAAATATTGTCCATAAATATCACCTGAAAAGTCAAATAGATTAACCTCTAAAATAGCCTTTTTGCCTTCAATGGTTGGTCTTATACCGATATTGGCAATGCCATGATAATGCTGATTACTACAACAGTTTTTGACTTTTACAAAATAGACGCCTTGTAAAGCGGGTTTTTTTCGATTTAAATGAATATTGGCTGTCGGAAATCCTAATTGTCTGGCTAACGCATTGCCATGAACCACTTTCCCTTCAATGGCGTAATTACGGCCTAAAAGGCAATGAGCCAATTTAAAATCACTATTAAATAATGCCTCACGAACAGCCGTACTGCTGATCCTTAAATCATTCCAAACAAACGTAGGCATACTCTCAACTACAAATTGATTGTTATGAGTATATTGTTGTAAAAGATTAATATCACCTTTACGCTCACGACCAAATCGGAAATCATCACCAATAACAATATATTTAGCTTGTAATTTGTTTATCAACCAATCTTGAATAAAATCTGGGGCTAACATATTGGCAAAGGTTTGGGTAAATGGCACCGCAATAATATAGTCGATACCCAATTTTTTAATTAATTCCACTTTTTCTTTAAAAGACGTTAACCTAGCGGGAGCATTTTGTTTGCAAAAAAACTCTAAAGGTTGAGGCTCAAATAACATAACCACTGTTGGTAAGTTTAATTTCTTACTTTGTTTTATTAAATGGTTAATTAATTGTTGATGTCCTAAATGCACGCCATCAAAGTTGCCCAATGTAAGTACACATTGAGTAAATTGATTGTTTAAATTATCAATACCGCGAATGATCTTCATGAAAGCGTGCTATTAATTGTGATGTTTTAACTAAAATAGCTGTGAATTATACCAATCTTTCTTAAAGATGCACGTAATATAAAGTTGATTTGTATTTGATTTTGGGATTTTGATGAATAATCAATTCCCATACAACTGTCACAAAAATCCACTGAATTTGGATTGTTACCAAAAAATCCGACAATAAGCCAGTTCTTTTGCCCGTTTTTTATATTCAGCTTGTTGCTCATTAGGAATAAAAAATCGGTTTTTTTCTATCTCTTCGCACTCTTTTACATCGCGTTTAATGTGCTCTGCTTCTTCTTTTGAAATTCGAAAGAAATGGGTATTAAATATACCGATTTTTGTATCATCATCCATAGTCACTTTGTTTTCTAAACCAAAATTTCTTTCTGATGGATAAGCCAGTCCGTCGAAATAGTCTTGTGATTTTGTGAGTTTTCGCATCGCAATGGTTTGACCATTACCATAAACGTAGTTTTCATTGATAAAGTAATTGTCTCCTTGTTTACTTATTTCAACAAGATTGGCGATCGACGCCGTATGTTTATAATCCGGACCACCTTCAACCCAAAAACCAATAAATTTATCATTATGATTAGATTCCTGTTCAGAACATGCTGTAATAAACAGTATCATAAACATGAGTGATAAATATTTCATTCAATATCCTTATATTATTAATGATTTAATGCGCGCAAAAACTCTTGTCGGGTGCTTGGATTCGTTTTAAATCCTCCACCTAATGCAGTCGTGGTCGTTAAACTATTGGAATCTTTAATACCTCGAGCTTTAACGCAATAGTGTGTAGCGTCAATTGAAACAGCAACATTAACTGTTCCTAATAGCGTCTGTAGTGCCACCAAAATTTGTTGGGTTAATCTTTCTTGCACTTGCGGGCGCTGGGAAAAGAATTCAACAATCCGATTGATTTTTGATAAACCAATCACTTTATCTTTTGGGATATAAGAAACGGTGGCTTTACCGTCAATGGTCACAAAATGGTGCTCACAAACACTGGTTAAAGTAATATCACGAACGGTAATCATTTCATCAACCTGCATTTTGTTTTCAATCAGGGTGATTTTGGGAAAGTTATGATAGTTAAGTCCGGAAAAGATCTCATCAACATACATTTTTGCAACGCGATGCGGAGTTTCAGCAAGGCTATCATCACTCAAATCAAGTTCCATAAGTTTCATGATTTCTCGGAAATGCGCTTCTATTTTTGCTTTCCGTTCGCTATTGTCCATAGGTAAACGACATGATGGGGTTTCAAGATTTTTAGCTGCTAGTGCTTTTTTGACCTCTAGTGCTGCAGGACTTAATTCTGTCATTTATTTGATACTCAGACGAAAATAGATATCAGTATTATATAATAGTGATATAGCGATATACAGTATTTTTAATTAATCAATTTGACTTAAAGATTGATGCGATCTCGAATATTTTTACACTATATTATCGGTGTTCACAAGAATATTGTTACTAATTAGGTTATACTACTAATAATTGTATTAAATAACATTTGGGTAACTATTAATGCCAAATAATACGCCAATTATTTTAATTGATGGCTCTTCTTATCTTTATCGTGCTTTTTTTGCATGTCCTCCATTAACTAATTCCAAAGGTGAGCCAACAGGGGCTATTTTTGGTGTGGTCAATATGATACGCAGTCTAATGAATCAATATGATCCAACTCATATTGCTGTCGTTTTTGATGCGAGTGGCGGATCTTTCCGTAATGAACTTTATAGCGAGTATAAAGCGACTCGAGAAGAAATGCCTGAAAATTTACGGCCCCAAATCGAACCAATTCATACTATTTTAAAAGCGATGGGATTACCGCTGCTTTGTGTAGATGGTGTAGAGGCTGATGATGTGATAGGCACATTGGCTAGACAAGCAGAAAAAGAAAACCTAGAGGTACTAATCAGTACTGGTGATAAAGATATGGCACAATTAGTCAGTGATAAAATCACACTAATAAATACCATGAATAACACAATTCTTGATCCAGAAGGTGTTATGAAAAAATTTGGTGTGCCGCCAGAAAAAATGATTGATTATTTAGCATTAAGAGGTGATACGTCTGATAATATTCCTGGTGTTCCGGGAATTGGTGAAAAAACGGCACTAAATTTATTAACGCATTTTGAAAGTTTAAATGATATTTATAGCCATTTGGATGAAATTGAAAAATTGCCTATTCGTGGTGCTAAATCATTGAAAAGTAAATTGGCTGATCATAAAAAAGAAGCTGACCTTTGTTATTTATTGGCGACAATTAAAACGGATGTTCCATTAGATTTTACGACGGAACAATTACTTATAGGTGATATCGATGCAACTAAATTAGTTGAATTGTTTGCTTATTATGATTTCCATCGTTGGCAAAAAGAATTAATCGCTGGTAACTTTTTAAATCAGCAAAGTCAAATTCCTGTCGAAATTGTAGGGGAATTGCCCTCAATTGACCAAGAAGAGCTAGAGACTGAAATACACGAAAAGGATTATCAATGTATTTTAACCAATACACAATTAGATGAATGGATTGCAACATTAACTAGTTGCGAAGCCTTTGCATTTGATACGGAAACGGATAATGTCGATCATTTCCATGCTAAGCTTGTTGGGATATCGCTAAGTGTTACTCCAAATCAAGCTGCTTATATTCCTCTAGCTCATCAATACCTAGATGTTCCAGAACAGCTACCGCTTAATGATGTATTGGCAAAATTAAAACCAATATTAGAGAATCCTCAAATCAAAAAAATCGTCCAAAATGCCAAATTTGACTACAGTGTATTGGCGAACTATGGCATCCAAGTGCAGGGTATTGCTTATGACACGATGCTAGAGTCCTATGTATTAAATAGCACTCAACGACATGACATGGATAGTATGGCAAAACGCTATTTGAAATATAAAACAATTACTTATGATGAATTAACTAAAGTTGGTAGAAAGCAATCAAGTATTGATACTATTGATATTGAAAAAACAACTCAATATGCAGCAGAAGATGCTGATATTACTTTTCAATTACATCAAAAATTATGGCCACAGCTAGAAAAAAATGAAAAACTCACTAAGTTATTTTCAGACATTGAAATGCCACTAGCAATTATTTTAGCTAACATGGAAAGAACTGGGGTTCTTGTTGATGCTGAACAATTAAAAGCGTATTCAAAAGAACTTAACAAAATATTAAAGCATACTGAAGAAGAGTTACAATTCCTTGCGGGTGAAAAATTTAATCCGGGTTCACCAAAACAAATTCAAGCAATTTTATTTGATAAACACCAATTACCCGTACTCAAAAAAACGCCTAAAGGTGATCCTTCAACCAGTGAAGAAGTATTAAATGAATTAGCAAATACATATGTATTACCTCGTAAAATTTTATATTACCGAGGGTTAGCCAAATTAAAAAATACTTATACCGATAAACTACCGTTGATGATTAGCCCAATTGATCACCGAATTCACACCAATTATAACCAAATTGGTACTGTAACAGGACGATTATCATCGAACGACCCTAATTTACAAAATATTCCTGTTCGAACCGAGGAAGGTCGCCGTATTCGCCAAGCGTTTATCGCCCCAAAAGGTTATAAAATTATTTCAGCTGATTATTCACAAATTGAGCTACGTATTATGGCGCATTTATCGCAGGATAAAAGTTTGCTAAATGCTTTTGCTCATGATAAAGACATTCATCGGGTGACAGCGAGTGAAATTCTAAGTAAACCAGAGCCAGAAGTTACCGCAGAAGAGCGAAGAAGAGCTAAAGCTGTAAATTTCGGATTAATTTATGGCATGAGTGCTTTTGGGTTATCTAAACAAATTAATATTCCTCGTAAAGAAGCAAAATTCTATATTGATCGTTATTTTGAACGTTATCCTGGTGTACAAGTGTATATGGACAGAATTCGTCAACAAGCATCCGAGCAAGGCTACGTTGAAACCTTATCAGGAAGACGATTATATTTACCAAAAATTAGCTCATCTAGAGTTAATGAAAAACGAGGTGCTGAGCGTGCGGCAATTAACGGACCAATGCAAGGTACAGCAGCTGATATTATCAAAATAGCAATGATCAAAATGAGTGAATGGATTAAAACCCAGTCTAACGGTAATATCAGAATGTTAATGCAAGTACACGATGAACTTGTATTTGAGGTTAAAGAAGAGCTTGTTAGTGAATATAGTAAATCTATTAAATCTATCATGGAAAATTGTTATCAACTCTCAGTACCATTAAAAGTGGATGTCGGTATTGGTAATAATTGGGATGAAGCTCATTAATCGCTTTGATAATTTATATTTTTATACTCGATTTTATATTGAGTAACTACTTAAATTAGTTGCTAATTTTGTCTATTACTGACGGCTTGATGAAACCTTTTGACGTGTTAAAATAAGCAACTAAATTGAACTTATTGCAATTGCCTTTCCTATCTATGGAAAGCGGTTAAATAAAAAGAGCATAAGTGATAAATTGACATTTTAGGGCTCTTTATTAATAGGATTATT
This sequence comes from Gilliamella sp. B2785, assembly GCF_026537005.1. Taxonomy (NCBI): domain Bacteria; kingdom Pseudomonadati; phylum Pseudomonadota; class Gammaproteobacteria; order Orbales; family Orbaceae; genus Gilliamella; species Gilliamella sp. B2785. The sequence goes on from NZ_JAFNNC010000011.1 coordinate 26,967, forward strand.
TCATGAAAATTAAAACCCGTTTTGCACCAAGCCCAACTGGTTACTTACATGTTGGTGGTGCACGTACTGCGCTTTATTCTTGGCTATATACCCGCCATGCGCATGGCGCCTTTGTATTGCGTATTGAAGATACCGACCTTGAACGTTCAACACCAGAAGCGATTGACGCGATTATGGAAGGTATGAATTGGTTAAAATTATCATGGGATGAAGGCCCATATTTCCAAACTAAACGTTTTGATCGTTATAATCAAGTTATTGACGAAATGTTAGCCAATAAAACGGCTTATCGTTGTTATTGCTCAAAAGAGCGCTTAGAAAAATTGCGCGAAGAGCAAATGGCGAAAGGTGAAAAAGCCCGATATGACGGCCATTGTCGTTGTGATGAAGTGCAAAAACAGCATTCACACACTGAGCCACATGTTGTCCGCTTTGCTAACCCGATAGATGGCGTAGTTGTTTTCAATGATCTGATACGTGGTCCAATTGAAATTGCCAATAAAGAGCTTGATGATTTAATCATACGCCGTACTGATGGTTCTCCAACTTATAACTTTTGCGTCGTTGTTGATGATTGGGATATGGAAATTACCCATGTTATTCGTGGTGAAGATCATATTAATAATACGCCTCGCCAAATTAATATTTTAAAAGCACTAGGCGCACCATTACCTGAATATGGTCATGTATCAATGATTTTAGGTGACGATGGACAAAAACTCTCTAAACGTCATGGTGCAGTGAGTGTGATGCAATACCGTGATGATGGTTATCTGCCAGAAGCCTTGCTTAACTATTTAGTTCGTCTAGGCTGGTCTCATGGCGATCAAGAGATATTTTCTGTACCAGAAATGATTGATTTCTTTTCATTAGATGCAGTAAGTAAATCTGCCAGTGCATTTAATACTGAAAAATTACTTTGGTTAAATCATCATTATATTAACCATTTAGATGCTGATTATGTTGCACAGCATTTAGTTTGGCATATGAATCAGCAAGGTTATGATTTAACACAAGGTCCTGATTTAATTACTATAGTGAAACTATTTGGTGAACGTTGTAAAACATTGAAAGAAATGGCTGAGTCATGTACTTATTGCTATCAAGATTTTGATGAGTTTGATGCTGATGCAGCTAAAAAACATTTACGACCTGTTGCAAAAGAACCTTTAGAGCTAATCAAAGCTAAAATTGCAGCAATTTCAGATTTTGATTGGCAAATTGATAAAATTCATCATGCTATTGAGGCAACAGCCACCGAGCTTGAAGTCGGGATGGGTAAAGTAGGTATGCCACTTCGTGTTGCAGTGACGGGAATTGGGCAATCGCCTTCTGTTGACGCAACTGTTTATGCTGTTGGTAAAAAACGTACATTAGCAAGAATTGACAAGGCATTGGCTTATATTGCTAACAGAGAACAAGCATAATAATCGCCGATACTATTCGGCGATCCACTTGTTGAGAGTTTATTATGGCTCGCTTAAAAAAACGTTATTGGATTCCATCTCTTATATTACTCATAATAGTGATATTAAGCTTATATGGTTGGCGATATTGGTTATCATTCAAGGATGAACATAATCTTTCTATAGATTGGCAAGGTATTGATATCGGCCTCAGCGGATTATCTTTTGATGAACTAACTATTTCACAACAGCCACAATTATCGTTAAAAGCGAGCAATGTCAAACTATCGTTGTCAACCTTTACGGCAAAAAGTATTGATATTTACTGGTCCGATTCAACTGATAAATCAGGCTTGCCAAAGGTGACAGATACACAAGAGCTCAATCAATCTTCTCCTAATTCTTCCACTGTATCGACTATCATTTATTGGCTTCCAAATAATATCAATGTCGACTCTTTAACATTTTATCAACAGAAAAAAGAGTTAGTTAACCTGAAGGTTCAGGCCACTAAAGAGCAAAATACAATACAACTTAATCTATCAAGTAATAATCAACACACATTAACTGCTAACCTTTCGTTTGATCAGTTAAATTCTTGCTTCGAAATCAAAGAGGGGGTCTTGACGACTTCCTTGAATCAATTTGGAATAGAAAAAGGTAATCTGACTTTACCATTTACTGGGGTTTTAACTAGCGATAAAGTTATTTTAAAGAGTTCAGACAACGCTTTATTTAATATTGAAAAAGCGAAATTTTCAGATGACTTAATTGTTAAACCATTAGTAGGAAAGCTGACCTTTGAAGTAACAATACCTATTTCGCTTGAATCGAAACAAATTAATGCAAAATCAACATTAACAATTAATAAATTTGATGGCATATTTAAAGCGAGTGAATTTAAATCCGCAGTTGGCAACATCGACATTTCATTTAATAACAATCAATTTACTATTTCAACGCCCGCATTAACTATTCAACAAGTTAATATTGGTGTTAATTTCGAGAAGATTAGATTAGCAGGTAGTTATTCAGCATCGCTAAATGCACCGAGTAAAGGGTTAGTGAAATGGACGAAAGCGCAAGCCGCTATTTTTTCTGGCTCAGTTTTTCTTGATAAGGGACAATTGAATTTAGCTAAATTACCCCAACAATTTAATTTAAGGCTAAAAAAGATACAATTGAAAGATATCTTGGCTAAATATCCTGCTGATGGTTTAGCTGGAGATGGGGCAATTGATGGCACGTTGCCAATAACATTATTACCGTCCAGTAAAAAAGGGACAGCTTTTAATGAAGTCGTCATAAAAAACGGCCAGTTAGTTACGGTTAATGAAGGATATTTACAGTTTGAAAATACGGCACTGAAAAATTATGCTCAAGCTAACCCGAATATGAAAATTCTCACTGATATAATCAAAAATTTTCATTATACTAAGTTGTCGGGTATGGTGAGTTATCAAAATGAAATTGCTAAATTAGGACTAAATATTCAAGGTAATAACCGTGATGTTGAAAATGGTAAAGCGGTGAATTTGAATATAAATCTTGAAGAGAATATTGCAAAACTATTAATAAGTTTACAACTTTCCGATGAAATTAACGAACCTATTCGTAAACGTATTGAAGCGTATTTAAAAAGGAAATCTTGATAGATAAGAGGTTATTCTATGATTAAAACTATTATTACAATTATAGTGTGTAGTGCTGTACTAATGGGTTGTACGCCAACGGTTAAAGTGCAAGCACCAAATGAACCAATTAATATCAATTTGAACGTTAAGATTGATCACGAAATTAATATCAAAGTGGACAAAGCGCTAGATAATATTATTAATAAATCAGGTTTATATTAATATTAATGAGTGCATAAACACGACTTTTATAGCAAAACATTAAAATTTCAACCGTTTTTACATATTTAATTCATCTTAATATGATGTATTTAATAAGGAGTCTGTTATGAATAAAAAAGCGATAGTAGCATTATTATCAATCTTATTAGCTATGCCAGTTTTTGCTTTAAATTTAGATCAAGCGATTAATTCACTACCTCAAGCAAAAGCAAATGGTTTAGTTGGAGAACAAACCGATGGTTATTTAGGCGTTGTAAAAAATGAAGGTAATGCAAGCGAAATTGCCCAATTAATTAATCAGGCTCGTAAACAAGAGTACCAAAAAGTATCAGCTGAAAGTAACGTGCCACTAGTTGAAGTTCAAAACAAAGCAGGAAGTAAAGCTCAAGAAAAAACGCCTGCTGGTCAATACATCAAACAGCAAGGGCAGTGGATAAAAAAATAAAAGCAATCTTTATTATAGGAAAAGTATAACGATATTGTACTTTAATTGTTAATCAATAATGTGTATCCTGTTATTTTTGTGATTTGCTTGCAATAATATTTAAAATAAATTTTATTAGTAAATAGTATCGCTATAGCGATTTTAAATGGAGAAATTCAATGTGTTCGATTTTAGGTATTCTTGATATTAAATCAGATCCGGAACAGCTACGAACAAAAGCATTAGAGCTATCAAGCCTGCAACGTCATCGTGGCCCTGATTGGTCTGGTATTTTTGCTTCTGATAAAGCGATTTTAGCTCATGAACGTCTATCAATTGTAGATGTTAATACTGGATCTCAACCGCTTTATAATAAAGATAAAACATTAGTTTTAGCGGTTAATGGCGAAATTTATAATCATCAAGAACTCCGAAATCAGTACAAAGATCGTTATGAATTCCAAACAGGCTCTGATTGTGAAGTGATCTTAGCTTTATATCAAGAAAAAGGTATACACTGTCTTGATGACTTACAAGGTATGTTTGCGTTTATTCTTTATGATATTAATAAAGGCACCTATTTTATTGGTCGTGATCATATCGGTATCATTCCGATGTATATGGGACATGATGAAAACGGCACGTTTTACGTTGCGTCTGAAATGAAAGCATTGGTTCCGGTTTGTAAAACGATTGAGGCTTTTCCTCCTGGAAGTTACTTATCAAGTACAGAAGGTAAAATTAAAACCTATTACAAACGTGATTGGATGGAATATGATAACGTCAAAGATAATAAGACAGATATCAATGAACTTCGTGTTGCACTAGAAGAGTCTGTAAAAAGTCATCTTATGTCAGATGTTCCTTATGGCGTTTTATTATCTGGTGGACTTGATTCTTCTGTTATTTCAGCAATTACTAAAAAGTTTTCTGCTCGTCGCGTTGAAGATCATGAAAAATCAGAAGCATGGTGGCCACAATTGCACTCATTTGCGGTTGGTTTAAAAGGTGCCCCAGATCTTAAGGCTGCACAAGCAGTTGCTGATCATCTAGGTACTGTTCACCACGAAATTAACTTCACCATTCAAGAAGGTATTGATGCAATCCGTGATGTTATTTATTTTATCGAAACGTATGATGTAACAACGATTCGTGCCTCAACCCCAATGTATTTAATGGCAAGAAAAATTAAAGCAATGGGCATCAAAATGGTCCTATCAGGTGAAGGTGCTGATGAAGTGTTTGGTGGTTACCTCTATTTCCACAAAGCGCCAAATGCCAAAGAGTTCCATGAAGAAACTGTCCGAAAATTAGCCGCGTTACATATGTATGACTGTGCACGTGCTAATAAAGCAATGGCTGCATGGGGCGTTGAAGCGCGTGTACCTTTCTTGGATAAAAAATTCTTAGATGTGGCAATGCGTATTAATCCGAAAGATAAAATGTGTGGTAGTAACGGTAAAATGGAAAAACACATTGTTCGTGAAGCATTTGAATCTTACTTACCAGCTTCAGTGGTATGGCGTCAAAAAGAACAATTCTCTGACGGTGTAGGCTACAGTTGGATCGATACCTTAAAAGAAATTGCTGAAAGCAAAATTACGGATCAACAGCTAGAAAATGCAAAATTCCGTTTCCCATACAATACGCCAACATCAAAAGAAGCGTATATGTATCGTGAGATTTTTGACGAATTATTCCCTGTTGAAAGTGCAGCACACTGTGTACCAGGTGGTCCTACCGTTGCTTGTTCAACTGCAAAAGCAATTGAATGGGATGAATCATTTAAAAATCTAAATGATCCGTCAGGCCGTGCAGCAGTTGGTGTACATAATGATGCTTATAAAAAATAGCAATCTTAAATTTTATAAAGGGCATGATTGCCCTTTTTTTATGTCTTGAACTCGTTAATGCTACATTCCTAAAGCTATATTCTTAAAGTCCTCCAGCATTATTAGTATATTTTCTGATAGAAAATAAATATCCCCTTATCAAAGCCGATTTTTATAATATTTCTTAAATATGTGATCTAAATTCATTTTTTTTTAAATCATTTTAATTATAATCAATGTTACCTGTCACATTTAAGTTAAAAAGAGGTTTATGAGCGTTAATTTTTTATAAAAAAGCAATAACGTTTATCTTTTATAAATTAGGAGTATGGAGTGGATAATTATAAAATTGCGATAATTAACTCAAGTAGTTTTGGAAAGTATTTTCCAGATCATTTAAAACGATTAGAAAAAATTGGTGAAGTAAAGCATTTTACTTTTGATAATGATATACCAGGGAAGGAATTAGCAAAGGCTTTAGAAGGTTTCAATATTTTTATTGCTAGTGTTAGACCTTTTTTTAACAAAGATTTTTTTGATAATAAAAAAGACCCTTTGTTTTTAATTTCTCGTCATGGAATAGGTTTTAATAATGTTGATGTTGTTGCTGCAAGGGAACATGGAACGATTGTAACAATTGTACCGCCTCTAGTGGAGCGAGATGCTGTAGCCGAAAATGCAGTGACTAATTTACTTGCATTAATTAGGCAAACAGTTCAGTCACAAGCTGCAGTGAAATCAAATGATTGGAAAAAAAGAGCCTCTTTTTTGGGTATCAATGTTACGGGTAAAGTTGTTGGCGTTATTGGTTGTGGGAATATTGGAAGTCGTGTGGCAGAAATTTTTAAACACGGGTTTAATGCGCGCTTACTTGTTGTAGATCCAAACGTAAATAAACAATGGGCTAATCAACATAATATTGAAATTGTTGATTTAGAGTATTTACTAAAACATGCGGATATCATTTCTCTAAATGCTTCATTAAATGAAACTAGTTATCATATCTTAAAAGATCACCAATTTTATTTAATGAAAAAAGGCGTTTACATTACCAATACTGCTCGAGCTGAATTGATTGATGAAAATGCACTATTACACGCATTAAATGAAGGTATTGTCGCTGGTCATGCAACTGACGTAATGTATGTCGAGCCTTCATATAACGATAATCCTTTAGTTCAACACCCAAAAGTTCTTGTTACTCCACATACATCCGCTTATGCCATTGAGTGTTTGCAAGGTATGGGGGAGAAATGTGTCGAAGATGTAGAGAAATTTGTCAATAAGCAAGAATTACAATCAATTGTTTCTTAAAATTTTTTAAACATTATAAAAAAATCTAGGAGTTTATATATGCAAGAAATGCATGTAACGTTTCTTCAAGCAACCATTATTTCAATATGGGTTGCAATGGTAATGTCTCGGGGGCTGGGTGGAGCAACATTAACACTCAGATTCTCACCGATGATGACGGGGTTAATTGTTGGAATAGTCTTTAATGATATTTCAAACGCGATGATAATAACCGCAGCAATACAGTTAATTTATATGGGGGTATTTTCTCCTGGCGGACAAATGCCATCAGAACCCGCAATTGCAACTGCTGTCGCTGTACCTGTCGCATTACTCGGCGATATGCAACCAGCAGCTGCGGTGGCGGTAGCCGTACCTGTTGGTTTGTTAGGATCGTATTTATACCAATTAAGATTTTTCCTCAATACAATGATTATGAAATTAACTGAACGATATGCTGACGAAGCTAACAGTTCGGGATTAACTTTATCAATTATTATCTTACCAATCATTTGTAGTGTCGCACTCTTTTTACCATTTATGTTTGTCGCACTCTATTTTGGTGCGCCAATAATTGCAGATATCATTAAATCCAATGCTGGTGGACTTGTTTTCCATGTCCTTAATGTAATTGGTGGTGGTCTTGCAGCAGTAGGTATTGCTCTGACTATTTATGTTATCGGTAAGAAAAATTACATCATTTTCTTCTTATTAGCTTACTTCATGGCCGTAATTGCAAAACCACTGAATATCACAATGGTTACCTACGCAATTGTCGGCGCTATTGTTGCGTTTATCTTTGTCCTTGCAAAGAATGAAGCGGTTAATTCTGCGGCTGAGCAACCTAGAAGTAATTCAAATAACCAAGTAGATGATGACGATTATTAATCTTTAATTGATTAATAAATTAAAAAGAGGAATTTATAATGACTGAAATCGTACAAGAAAGTATTGATCTCAAACCGGAAGCAATAACTAAAAAAGATATCACTATTGCATGGTTACGTTGGTATTATGCAAATGAAATCCCACACTCATTTGACCGCTATCTAGCCGCTTCTTTAATGTGGGGATTGATGCCAATTCTCAAAAAATTATATAAATCAAAAAGTGAGCTTTCAGCAGCTTATCAAAGACACTTATTGTTCTTTAACACTCAATTAACCTGGGGTGGCGGAACAATTTCAGGAATTATGGCGTCACTAGAAGCTGTAAGAGCAGATGAAGTTTATCAAAAGAAACCGATCAGCATTGATAACGACGTTCTCTATAATACAAAAGCTGGTTTAATGGGGGCTTTAGCCGGAATAGGTGACGCAATCGACTCTGGAACAGTGCAATATATCTTTATTGCAATTGCGCTTCCTTGGGCTCAAGAAGGCCTAGCAATTGGTGCTTTATTTCCTTTCATTGCATTTGTTATCTATCAACTTTTTGTTGGGTACTATTTTGCTCAGTTAGGATTCAAATTGGGTAGAAATGCAGCTACCGAAGTGGTTGGTAATAAAATGCAAATGGTCATTGAAGGCTTATCCATTCTAGGCCTATTCATGATGGGTATTTTAGCTGCTAACTACATAAAAGTATCATCAAGTTTGAAATTCAATTTATCCGGTAAAGAATTTGTCATCCAAGATACGTTGGATAAAATCCTACCGGGTGTATTGCCTCTTATGGTCGTGATGGGATTATATTTCTATTTTTCTAAGAAAGGGTTAAAAGTAACTCAAGCATTAGTTGGATTAACCATAATACTTGGTGTATTAGCAGCCATTGGAATTTTATAAAATTAAAAAAATATAGAGGTAAAATTATGGGAAAAGTAGTGTTAGCGCGTGTAGATAGCCGCCTTATTCATGGTCAAGTTGCAACTAATGTCTCTAAAGCAGCTGGAGCAAATGCGTTATTTGTAGCCGATGATTACTCAGCAAATGATGAATTTACTAAAAATATTATATTAGGTGCTGGGGCAAGTACAGGACACAAAATAAGAGTATTAAAAGAAGATGGCGCGGTAAGATATTGGAATGATCGCCAGTATGATGATTTTAATGTTATTTTGATAACAAAAAATATAGAAGTTATGTATAAAATCATTAAAGCGGGTGTGCCAATAACTAATCTTAATATTGGAGGTTTACCGCTAGTACCTGGAGCAACTTCAATAATTAAAGAAGTATCGATTAATAAAGAACAACTTGATTTACTAATCGATTTACAAAACAGCTTCCCTAATATGGATATCTATTTTCAAGCGACGCCTTCGTTGAAAAAAGTCACATTAAACGAAGCGATTAAGATGTTTGAATAATATAGGTATCGAAAATATGATAGGTGTTTTATTAGTTAGTCATGGCAAAATGGCTGAAGGGATTAAAGATAGTGTATCAATGATTGTTGGAGAACAAGATAAATTTGAATCACTATCACTCAATCCAGGACAAGATATTGAACAATTAAAAGATAATTTATTTGATTGTTCAAAATCTCTAGACTCAGGGCAAGGTGTCTTAATTTTTGTTGATTTATTGGGTGCCTCGCCTTATAACGCATCAATGCGATGTTTGCCAGAATGGGAAAAATTAGGTATGAATGTCCGCGTCATTACCGGTATGAACTTGCCAATGGTAATTAATGCTGTATGTAATAGAGATTCATTATCACTACTTGATTTGGCAAAAGAGTGTGTTGAAACTGGACATGAGAATATCCAAGAAGCGATTAGCAATATGGCTAATTTCTCCCAATCTCAAAATGAAGATGATTATTGATTAAACTAACATCTTCTATAGATAATATTATTTGATAATCATTATTTTAATATTATCTATTTGTTTCGCTGTTAGTGTGACTAATATCGCACTAACAGTTTTTCTAAATTAAAATAATTATTAAAAATGGATAAATTTAAAGACCTTGTACTAAGATACTGTGTCATTTTTGGCAAAAGATTTACGTCTAAAGAAAAAATCACTTTTTTAAGAGTGATATCTAAAGAACTTACTCAATTGGGCTATATAGTTGATGCTAAATTAGCAAAATTAAAGTTAGCAACAAGACGGTATGAAAATTATTACAACGCTTATATTGGTAATTTAGATCAAGCTGAATTAATCATTTGTACCTATTATGATACTGGTATTAAAAATTTTAATTTTAATAAAAAATATGCATTCACGCCTCACTTTAGTAAATTAGGCTATTTTATAAGTATTTCGCCAATTATTTTCTTATTCATCACCTCATTGGTATTAAATTACTGGGTGTTCATACCCAAAATTCAGTCGCAGGGTTTTTTTAGTATTCCCGGCGTATCGTCTATTGTTTCGACTATTTTATTATTTTTTATTATTTTGAAATACAAAAGTGGCATTCCGAATCAAAAGAATTTTGTTTGTAACTCTTCAAGTATTATTACAATTATCAATTTAATTAATAAATTAGATAAAAAAGAAAAGAAGAAGATTGCTTTTGTTTTATATGATGATGGTAATAATGGACAATATGGCCTAAAGATGCTGGAAAGCTATGCAAAACAATTGAAAAATAAAAAATTCATATTTATTGATAGCATTGGAAATGGTGATGAATTGATTTATTTAAAACCTGAAGAGTCAAATATTCATTTAGAAAATATTGTTTTTAAACAAGGAACAATGGACATCCAATTTCCAAATTACATTATGATGACATCGGGAACAATGGATAACAGTGGTAAAATTATGATAAATAATGCTTTTAGCTCAAAAGATAATAATTTATCTGAAGAAATAATAAATAAACATACCCAGTCTCTTTTAAATGTATGTAAATCATTGATAAATTCAAATAAAAATTAAAAGCTAGATTTTTTATTTTCCTTTTCAAAAACATCACATCTACCAATTTTGTTAGTAGATGTGATGTTCTTATCAATGCTGAGATTTTGCACCAACTGGTAAAATTGTACGTCCATATTGTTCATTAAGCACTTCAGCCATCGCTAAATAAATAGCACTGGCACCGCAAATAATACCCTCAAAACCGGCAATATGAATGATGTCATGGTTACCACAAATGTTACCAATTGCTAATAAAGCAAATAAAACAGTTAAACTTGCAAAAACAAATTGTAATACTCGATTACCTTTTAAAGTACCGATAAACATAAATGCGGTAAAAATTCCCCATAATGCCAGGAATATACCCACAAAAGTTGCATCAGTTGGAGCGGTTGCTGGTGATGTCGGTAAATACCAAATACCAACAAGAGCGATCCAAAAGAAACCATATGAAGTAAACGCTGTAGTACCAAAAGTATTACCTTTACGAAATTCTAAAATTCCAGCGATCACCTGTGCCAGTCCTCCATAAAAAATACCCATTGACACAATGGCCGTCATGACAGGAAAAAAACCTGCGTTATGAATATTTAATAAAATTGTAGTCATACCAAAACCCATTAAGCCGAGAGGACCAGGGTTTGCTAATTTAGTTTGTTCCATAAAGATCCTATAAATTAATTTTCATAATAAAAAAGGCGGCAATAATAAGTGTAGAGAGGTCTATAATCAAGATTTAAGAAAAAATAATTTATTTTGCCCCTTGATATTAAAAATATTGTTCCCATTTATGTGAAAACAATTACATATCTTTGTCAAAATAAGGACTTGAAATTAAATATTTAAGACTTATATACAAAGAATAAAATACAGGTTTGAGGAGAAACGATTATGGGTAAAATTATTGGTATCGACTTAGGTACAACAAATTCATGTGTTGCAGTAATGGATAACGGCCAAGCAAAAGTATTAGAAAATGCCGAGGGTGATCGCACAACCCCATCGATTATTGCTTACACACAAGATGGCGAAATTCTAGTTGGTCAACCAGCTAAACGCCAAGCAGTAACCAATCCACAAAATACATTATTTGCGATTAAACGTTTAATCGGTCGTCGTTATGAAGACGCTGAAGTACAACGTGATGTTGGCATCATGCCATATAAAATTGTTAAAGCAGACAATGGCGATGCATGGGTTGATGTTAAAGGCCAAAAAATTGCTCCACCACAAATTTCTGCTGAAGTATTGAAGAAAATGAAAAAAACAGCAGAAGATTATCTTGGTGAGCCAGTAACTGAAGCAGTAATTACTGTTCCTGCTTATTTTAATGACGCACAACGTCAAGCAACTAAAGATGCTGGTCGTATTGCTGGTTTAGATGTTAAACGTATCATCAACGAACCAACAGCAGCAGCATTAGCGTATGGTTTAGATAAAGATGTCGGTAACCGCACAATTGCAGTTTATGACCTTGGTGGTGGTACATTTGATATCTCAATTATCGAAATTGATGATGTTGATGGTGAAAAAACATTCGAAGTATTAGCAACTAATGGTGATACTCACTTAGGTGGTGAAGACTTTGACTCTCGTTTAATTAACTATTTAGTTGATGAATTTAAACGTGAACAAGGATTCGATCTTAAAAATGATCCACTTGCAATGCAACGTCTAAAAGAAGCAGCTGAAAAAGCGAAAATTGAATTATCATCAGCACAACAAACTGATATTAACTTACCATATATCACTGCTGATGCAACTGGACCAAAACACTTAAATATCAAAGTGACTCGCGCTAAACTTGAATCATTAGTTGAAGATTTAGTTAAACGCTCAATGGAACCAGTTAAAACAGCATTAAAAGATGCAGGTCTTACTGTTTCTGATATTAAAGATGTGATTTTAGTTGGTGGTCAAACACGTATGCCAATGGTACAAAAAGCCGTTGCAGACTTCTTTGGCAAAGAACCACGTAAAGACGTTAACCCTGACGAAGCAGTAGCAGTAGGTGCTGCGGTACAAGGTGGTGTATTAGGTGGTGATGTTAAAGACGTATTATTACTTGACGTAACACCATTATCATTAGGTATTGAAACAATGGGTGGTGTAATGACTACCTTGATTGAGAAAAACACAACTATTCCAACTAAACATAGTCAAGTGTTCTCAACTGCTGAAGATAATCAATCTGCGGTAACCATTCATGTGTTACAAGGTGAACGTAAACGTGCAAGTGATAACAAATCATTAGGTCAATTTAACCTTGATGGAATTCAAGCTGCACCACGCGGTATGCCACAAATTGAAGTAACATTTGATATCGATGCTGATGGTATATTGCATGTATCAGCAAAAGATAAAAATACTGGTCGTGAACAAAACATTACCATTAAAGCATCTTCAGGATTAAGTGAAGAAGAGATCCAAAAAATGGTAAATGATGCAGAAGCAAATGCTGATGCTGACCGTAAATTTGAAGAATTAGCTCAAATTCGTAACCAAGCTGATCATCTTGTTCACTCAACTCGTAAACAAGTGACTGAAGCTGGCGATCAATTATCAGCTGATGACAAAACCGCTATCGAAAGCGCCGTGAGTGATTTAGAAAATGCTGCACGCGGTGAAGATAAAGCAGAAATCGAAGCTAAAATTAATGCATTAATGGAAGCTTCAAAAAAATTACTTGAGTTAGCTCAACAACAAGCTCAAGCTGATCAATCTGCAAGCCAAGCAAATAGCGCAAACTCTGCTGATGATGTAGTTGATGCGGACTTCAAAGAAGTTGATGATGAGAAAAAATAAGCATTAACTAATATGTTTTTTAATGAGTTATTTCAACGAGTTTTAAACATGTAAAACATTAAACGGGCGCGAGGTAACTCAAGCCCGTTTAGTTGTTTATATAATGATTAAAGTTAAAGGTTAATTATGGCGAAGAAAGATTATTATGAAACATTAGGCGTAAGTAAAAGTGCTACTGAAGCTGAGATAAAAAAAGCCTACAAACGCCTAGCCATGAAATATCATCCGGATAAAAATCAGGATAATAAAGCAGAAGCTGAAGCGAAATTCAAAGAAGTCAAAGAAGCTTATGAAATCTTAACCGATCCACAAAAGAAAGCCGCTTATGATCAGTATGGACATGCTGCTTTTGAACAAGGTCAAGGTGGTGCTGGAGGCGGTGGCTTCGGTGGATTTGGTGGTTTTGGTGGAGGTTCTGCATTTGATGATATCTTCAGTGATTTCTTCGGTGGTGGACGAGGACGAGGTCAAACCGCGTCACGAGGCGATGATTTACAATACAACATCTCATTAACGCTAGAAGAAGCAGCAAGTGGCGTAAGTAAAGAGATAAAAGTACCAACATGGGTAACTTGTGATGTATGTCATGGACAAGGAACAGAAAAATCATCTGATGTCGTAACGTGTGATACATGTCATGGCGCTGGTGTTGTACAAATGCGACAAGGCTTCTTTGCTGTACAGCAAGAGTGTCCAACCTGTCACGGTCGTGGAAAAATTGTTAAAAATCCATGTAAAAAATGTCATGGTGAAGGACGTATTCAGAAAACGAAAACACTATCTGTTACCATCCCTGCTGGCGTGGATACCGGAAACCGTATTCGACTTTCAGGCGAAGGTGAAGCGGGACTTAATGGCGCCCCAGCCGGAGATTTATACGTTCAGGTACAAGTAAAACCACATGCAATCTTTGAACGTGATGGTACAAACTTACATTGTGAAATTCCAATTAACATTGTTTTAGCATCACTTGGTGGTGAAGTAGAAGTACCAACACTAAATGGTAAAGTCAGCTTAACCATACCAGCTGAAACTCAAACAGGTAAAATGTTCAGATTGCGTGGAAAAGGAATTAAATCATTACGCGGTAGCGCAGTAGGTGATCTATACTGCCACGTAGTGGTTGAAACCCCAGTAAACTTAACTGGCAAACAAAAAGAGCTACTAAAAGAATTGGGTGAAAGTTTCAAAGCGGACAAAAACTCAAAACACAGCCCAAAAGAAAAAAGCTTTTTTGATAAAGTGAAAAAGTTTTTTGGATAAAATCAATTATCACTTAATAGCGAAGCAGGGTTTCCTACTTCGCTATTTTTTTGACACTCAAACAAGACTAAATGTATCTGTAAATATTAAATGTAAATTTGACCCGGCGCAGTAGTTAACTTGGGTGAAATAAAACCTAAATTAAAAGTTAAAAAAAACCCAGCATAAAGCTGGGCGAAACTTATTGTCAAATAAGAAACTTAGATTTTAGTTGTAAAAGTACGAGCAATAACATCGCGTTGTTGTTCAGCTGTTAACGAGTTAAAACGAACAGCATAACCAGAAACACGAATAGTTAATTGTGGATATTTTTCTGGATGTTGAACAGCGTCTTCTAAAGTCTCACGACGAAGAACGTTCACATTTAAGTGTTGACCACCTTCAACTTTAATTGTTGGTGCTACATCTAATGGAATTTCACGATATTCGATTTGACCAAGTTCAGCAGTTGGGACAACTTGATCTTCTTTATAAACTGATTTAGCAGCAACACAACGAGCTTCTTTTGTTGAATCATCTAATAACCAGAATGAGTTAAGTAGTGCTTTATTATCAGCTTTAGTAATTTGGATACCTGTAATCATTTTAAATCCTCCTAATGGATCTGGACGTTATTGTCCTAAACTATTGAGACTAATATAGCACTTTAAAAATTTGATTAAAATCAAAAAAAGCTATTAATCTGATAAGTTTTACCGTTGATTAGCTTTTTAGCAATTAATAAGGTATAAACTTCAATTATATTGGGGAGTTAATAATGGATATAAATATGTTCGGCTTGAAAGTGAACTTCATCTTTATCTATTTTTAACGATTCTGCTAGTGTAAAAGCGAATTTAAATGCCATACCCAGCCCTTTACCACTCAAAAGATTTCCGTCACAGACAACATCTTGATCAACAAAGATCCCATCTTGAACATTTTTATATAAATCACCAGAACAGACATATTTCCGACCATTTAATAGCTTATTCTTACTCAAAACTTTTGCTGCTGCCGAGCAAATCGGGCAAATCCACTTATCTTCCTTATCGTGGCGTTTAATAAAATTAATCACATTGGGATTATTGCCTAAATTAACTGTGCCATCTGGCCCACCCGGTAAAATCACTGCATCGTATAGCGTTGTTTGTTTATCCTTAAGCAATGCATGAGCTCTCATCTCAATACCATGGTAACTTTTAACCTCAATATCATCTTGGCAGGCTAATAGATGAACGGCTATTTTTACTCGGCAAAGTGCGTTATAGATAATAATGGCTTCAGCTTCTTCAAAACCTTCAGCTAATAAAATGGCTACTTTTGGGATCTTCATCATAAATACTCATAATAATGATTGAAATTTGAATCATTGTTTCATAAATTTTTTTACCAAATAAAAATTATTTTATAAAAATAAGATATATGTGAACAAAATCACATCGACTTTCAAAATTTTGCCATTTTTATAAAAAGTTGGCATATATATTAAAGTTTAAGAAAAGCACCCACCATAGACTAGCTAAAGAATGTGAAAAGGATATTTATTTTTTGAAATAAGGAAAAATGAGTGGGGCAAATATGAAAAAGAGAGTGATAGGTTTAAAAAATTACTTAGCTTATGGCGCTGGTGATTTTTTAGGTGCGGGAACAACAGCATTGACTGCTGTGTGGTTATTATATTTTTATACAAATTTTTGTGGACTAACGCCTATCGAAGCCACATTTATTTTTGCGGCAGCAAGGGTTCTTGATGCAGTGATTAGCCCATTGATGGGTTATTTAACGGATAACTTTGGCCGAACTCGATTAGGTAAACGTTTTGGTCGTCGTAAATTCTTTATCTTACTTGGTATTCCACTCATATTTAGCTATAGCGTAATGTGGGCACCTGGTATGAATTATCTCTACTACTTAATCACCTACCTCTTCTTTGACATGGTCTACACCATGGTGCTGGTTCCATACGAAACATTAGTTCCTGAAATGACCGATGATTTTAAACAAAAAACCAAATTTTCCGGTGCACGAATTTCAATGGCACAATTATCGGCAATATTAGCCGGGTTCTTACCGGGGATTTTACTCAACTATTTTGGTAAAGATAATGCAATATCATTCTTCTATGCAAGTTTAGTCTTCTCAATCCTATGTTCTTTTGCCCTTTGCATGGTATACCTATTTACATGGGAAAGACCAAATGAACTAAAATCGAAAGAGGCTTTACAAGCAGAACAACTAGCTGCTTCATTATCATTTAAAGAAAGTATCCGCCATTTGGTTATCGAATTATTATCCACCTTCAAAATAAAAATCTTCAGACAGCATTTAGGTATGTATCTTGGTGGATATATTGCTCAGGATGTATTTAACGCCGTCTTTACCTATTATGTAATTTTCGTTCTATTACAAGAGCCAACCGTTGCTTCAATGCTAATTGGAACTATGTCTATCACCCAATTTGTTGCTGTACTTTGTATGATGCCATTATGCATAAAATATGGTCCAGCGCCGGCATACCGAGCTGTCGTAACCATCTTTGGCTTAAGTTGCCTCTCTTATGGCATCATTTGGTATTACAACTTAAGTCACATTCACACTTTACTTGTTACCATCTCAGCAATAGCTGGATTAGGTCGAGGTGGTATCAACTACGTTCCTTGGAATATCTACACTTATATTTCAGATGTTGATGAAATTATTACCGGCAAACGCCGAGAAGGTATTTTTGCTGGCGTAATGACATTTACCCGAAAAGCTTCACAAGCGGGAGCAGTAATGTTGATTGGTGTATGTTTACAATGGTCGGGCTTTGTGAGTGGCCAAAATCAGCAACCTGAACAAGTCTCGCTAACTATCTTATTCTTATTAGTGATTGGAACAATATTCGTTCTCTCATTAGGATTTTTCATTTCGTTGAAATTCAAATTAAATCTAACCACTCACAAAATTTTAATCAATGAAATTAATAACATAAAAGGTATTGGAACAAGTTCTGAAAGACGAATTAGTGATGAAGGCAAACCGGTTGTAGAAATGTTAACTGGTATGCCGGTTTCCCAGCTCTGGGGAAATAACAATATAGGTTATAAAAATAAATAAAAAAAGAATTCAAATTTAATGATTAGTAGAGGTACAAAATGCAGATATTTCCTGTAAAACATAGCAAATTACTTTGTAAACCTGAATATATAATTTCACGTTCTGAATTAAAACAACTGATACATAAAATTATTAATAATCTAATTAATATCAAAGATGAAACCGGTGAATTTCTATTACGCTTAGATGATGGACGTGTAATAGACACTAAAGGTTGGAATGGCTGGGAATGGACTCATGGCATTGGACTTTATGGTATGTATCAATTTTATCAACAAACAGGCGACAAACCGACGCTCGACATTATTGACGACTGGTTTACACAGCGCTTATCAGAAGGAACACCAACCAAAAATGTGAATACGGTTTGTCCATTTCTAACGTTAGCCTATCGATATGAAGAAACCAAAAACCCTGTTTTTCTACCATATTTAGAGCGTTGGGCTGACTGGGTAATGTATGAAATGCCAAGAACGAAATTTGGCGGTTTACAACATATTGTCTACAACAATGAAAATCATCAACAACTTTGGGATGACACGCTCATGATGAGTGTATTACCTATCGCCAAAATCGGTAAATTACTCAATAGACCAGAATATATACAAGAAGCCATTTACCAAATACTGATTCACATCCAATATCTAATGGATCGCCAAACTGGGCTTTGGTTTCATGGATGGACTTTTGATGGCAACCATAACTTTGCCAAAGCCAGATGGGCAAGGGGAAACAGCTGGTTAACCATTGTCATTCCCGAATTTATTGAACTACTTGATCTTGATCAAAACGATCCATTTAGAAAACTACTAATTGAAGTACTCAATGCCCAAATTCAGGCATTGGCTAAATACCAAAATGAAAATGGGTTATGGCACACAATCATCGATGATCCAGATTCTTACTTAGAAGCATCGGCAACCGCGGGATTTGCCTATGGTATTTTAAAATCGATAAGAAAACGTTATATCTCTGATGAATATACCGTAATGGCAGAAAAAGCAATTAAAGGAATATTAACAAACATAGATGACAACGGAACACTACTCAATGTTTCATTTGGCACTGCAATGGGCAGTGACTTAGCATATTACAAACAAATCCCATTAACATCGATGCCATATGGTCAATCCATGGCAATTTTGTGTTTAACTGAATATTTAAGAGTGTTTATTTAATATCATCCAGCATTGATTAGCATTAGGTTTATTATTATTTTTAGGTATAATTATTATTAATGCAGTACCGTATAAAATTTTAGTAAAGGCAAAATATGAGTAATCAATTAACCTGGAACGATGTTATTGGCTCTGAAAAAGAGAAGCCCTATTTTCAACATATAATGCAATTTGTTGCCACACAACGCGCTGAAGGTAAAACCATTTATCCTCCTCAGCGCGATGTGTTTAATGCATTTCGTTTCACTGAATTTAATAACATCAAAGTAGTAATTCTAGGGCAGGACCCTTATCATGGCCCAAACCAAGCTCATGGTTTATCCTTTTCTGTATTACCGGGAATCAAACCACCGCCATCACTACTCAACATCTATAAAGAACTCTCAACGGATATTGACGGATTTACTATTCCAAATCATGGTTACTTAGGTTATTGGGCAACTCAAGGCGTACTACTACTTAACAACGTATTAACGGTTGAAGCTGGTCAGGCCCACTCTCATGCCAAAATAGGTTGGGAAACCTTTACCGATCATGTTATTGCTGCGATCGATAAACATTTGGAAGGCGTGGTATTTTTACTTTGGGGCTCGCCGGCTCAGAAAAAAGGTCAATTTATTGATCGGCAAAAACATCATGTATTAACCGCCGTACACCCATCGCCATTATCTGCACATCGTGGCTTTTTTGGATGTAAACACTTCTCAAAAGCAAATGCGATCATTACACAGCATGGTAAAACACCAATCGATTGGCAACCAAGATTACCGGAAAATAAACAATGAGTAAAAAACGTCGCCCTGGCTTACAAGAAATCGCCAACTTAATCGGCATCAGCAAAATGACAGTCAGTCGCTTTTTGCGAGATCCCAACCTAGTATCAGAATCACTTCGGTTAAAAATCTCATCGGCTATTGATAAATTAGGCTATATTCCAAACAAAGCGCCTGACATGCTATCGAATGCCAAAAGTTATGCTATTGGCGTGGTATTACCCTCATTAACTAACCAAGTCTTTGCTGATATTTTAAAAGGTATCGAAATGGTTACTGATGTAAAAGGGTACCAAACCATGATCACCCACACTGGATACAGTGCGGATAAAGAAGAGCTACGGGTTCGTTCATTACTCTCTTACAACATCGATGGACTCATATTAACAGAAAGAATACACAATCCGGCTACGCTCAAAATGATCGAAATATCTGGCGTCCCAGTAGTTGAAATAATGGACAGTATCTCACCTTGCATAGATATGGCTGTTGGCTTTGATAACTTTACTGCCACCAAAAATATGATTCATCACATGATAGAGAAAGGGCGACGCAACATAGTCTACTTCAGTGCAAGGCAAGATCAGCGAAGCATCATACGTCAGCAAGGTTATGAAAAAGCCATGCAAGAGGCAGGATTAACGCCTAAAACATTAGCAACCAAAGAAGCCTCATCCTATGAACTAGGCGCAAGATTTTTACACCAAATACTGAAAGAGTACCCAAGTGTCGATGGTATATTTAGTACTAATGATGATTTGGCGCTAGGCGTACTACTTGAATGTCAACGTATTGGTATTAAAATACCGAAACAAATAGCCATCGTTGGATTCCATGGTCATAAAATTGGTCAATATATGAATCCCAAGCTAGCCTCAATCCAAACCCCAAGAATCGAAATGGGCAAAATTGCTGCCGAATTACTACTAAAACGTATCAATGGTGAAAAGGTCGAGCAAAAAGTTATCGATTTACCAGTTGAATATCTCGAAGGTGAAAGTTTATAAAAAATGAAAAGCGAGTATTCACATCATCAATAATAATGCCTTTATTGGGATTTCGGGTTTTCATGATTTGATAACTCTGCTATAATTACCTCTCAGTGGTTATTTATACCTACTAATTAGATCATCGAAAAATAACACTGAGGCCCCCATGAAAATTGTTGAAGTAAAACACCCTCTAGTTCGCCATAAAATCGGCTTAATGCGTGAACACGATATTAGCACAAAAGATTTCCGAGACCTTGCTAGTGAAGTTGGTAGCTTATTAACTTATGAAGCGACAGCCAATTTACCGACTGAAAAAGTCACAATTCAAGGTTGGTGTGGACCTGTTGAAGTAGAACAAATCAAAGGTAAAAAAATCACCGTTGTGCCTATTTTACGTGCTGGTTTAGGAATGATGGATGGTGTCTTAGAACATATACCTAGTGCAAGAATTAGTGTTGTTGGTTTTTATCGTAACGAAGAAACGCTTGAACCAGTCCCTTATTTCCAAAAACTAACTTCTGATATTGAAGAACGAATGGCATTAGTCGTTGATCCAATGCTTGCTACCGGTGGTTCAATGGTTGCAACTATTGATCTGCTTAAAAAAGCTGGATGTAAAAATATCAAAGTACTTGTATTAGTTGCTGCGCCAGAAGGAATCAAAGTATTAGAACAAGCTCACCCAGATGTAGAACTTTATACCGCATCAATCGATGAACGGTTGAATGAAAAGGGCTACATTTTACCAGGACTTGGTGACGCCGGAGACAAAATATTCGGCACTAAATAAAATCTCAAATTTTAGACCGGTTTTAACCGGTTTTTTTATGCCTACTATTTGATTATAAATAGATATGATTAACATTAAGTGGAATAAGAGAGGACAATGTGTCTAAAAATATCGATAATGAAGCATCACAACACTCGTGGCAAGACATTTTTACCGGCGCCCAAATGCTATTTGTTGCATTTGGTGCATTAGTACTTGTGCCATTATTAACCGGCTTAAATACCAATGTTGCTTTATTCACAGCCGGATTGGGCACACTATTATTTCAACTCACCACCAAAGGAAAAGTCCCGGTATTTTTAGCATCATCCTTTGCTTTTATTGCACCGATCTCTTTTGGCGTTGCACAGTGGGGAATTCCTGCAACATTGGGTGGACTTGTTGCAGCCGGTTTTGTGTTTATGTTTTTTGCCTTTTTGGTCAAAATTAACGGAAAGCACGTAATTGATCGCATTTTACCGCCAGTGGTTACTGGACCGATCATAATGGTTATCGGTCTATCACTTGCACCGGTAGCCGTCAAAATGGCAATGGGAACCGACAGTGGAATACCCGCCGAAAACTATCAATTAATTTTGATCTCAATGGCGTCACTATTAACCACCTTAATTGTAGCAATTTGGGCCAAAGGCTTTTTTAGATTAGTCCCGATCATTGCAGGTATTGTTGTGGGATACGCATTGTCTTGCATAATGGGCATAGTCAATTTTCAACCCATTATTGATGCGCCATGGTTTAAAGTACCAGATTTCACCTTTCCAGAGTTTCACTGGCAAGCTATCTTATATATGATCCCAATTGTAATTGCACCGACGATCGAGCATGTTGGTGATATTATGGCGATCAGCGCAGTAACCGGAAAAGATTATACCCGAGATCCGGGCTTACAAAGAACATTGCTTGGTGATGGATTAGCAACCTCAAGTGCAGGCTTCTTTGGTGGTCCACCTTGTATCACTTATGCCGAAGTTATTGGCGCGGTCACATTAACCCGTAACTTCAAAACACGAGTAATGACTTGGGCGGCAATTTGGGCGATTTTCATGTCATTTGTCGGAAAGATCGGCGCTTTTTTAAGTACGATCCCAACAGTTGTTATGGGTGGAATTATGGTGCTTTTATTCGGATCGATTGCATCAGTTGGTATTAATATATTGATCAAACATAAAGTCGATCTTTCTATATCGCGCAATATGTGTATTGTCTCATTAGTATTAGTTTTTGGGATCGGCGGAATGATCTTTGATTTTGGATCTTATGCACTACAAGGTATTAGCTTATGTGGAATTTTAGCGATTTTATTAAATTTAATCTTACCTAAAAAATCAACTGACTAATAAATAGCTGTTAATCATCAAATTGATTAACGGCTAAAAAAATTACTGATTTTTACAAAAAAAAGTGAGGAGTGGGGTTTTTAGCGTTTAAAACTCCACTTAAAAATCAATAAATTATTCCAATAAAATAAAATTTTCCTGAATTAAAGATTATAGTTTTTAAGGATTTGTAAAGTTGATATTTATCAATTAAAACATAATTTCACAAAAAAATGTTTAGATCTTTTTCTGAAGATCTTTACAAAGATTAACGATCTAAAATGAAAAAATTATTGCGTCATATTTTTTCAGTCACTATACTTCCGGATCATTATTAGTTAGACAGATAAAATTTAACTAAAAAATATAAAAAAGTAAATAAATCATAAATATACTTGACAGGATTGTCGCATATGTTCTATAATTTTCAACAGGCAACAGGCAACAGGCAACTTGGCCAACCTATAATTTAAATTCGCCAAATTCAAACTCCCAGCCTATTTTTTTTCATTCCAGTTTATTAATCGACGAAAATTTAAGATCGCGTAGTCGATCGTTGCGCCGATCGTTATTTCGATCATCATTTGGATCATCATTCCGATCATCTCGTCGATCATCTCTCGGATCTAAATTACGCCGACAGATCTTTTTATCGCTCGGCTTTTTGCTAATACCTTTTTATTCCAGCCATGCATTAACCGTTAAAACCTCGAATATAATTCAGGGTAATGCGCCTTATTTAACTTTCGATGGTGGTAGAACAAGAGCGCTTAATATTGAAGTTTTGCTCGGTATTACACTCTCTAACGGAGAACAGTACACGGCTAAAACCAATACTTCATCATCTTCAAACCCCATTGAGTTACCAGTTGCAGGTCAAAGTTTTGCTGATATAGATATGATCTTTCCAACGAATGTCGATTTAATCGCTTTAAAAAAACTTATTGGTCCGCCCAATAATTATTGGTGGGATGATGACGGTGATGGTGAGATTAATGTTAATGGTTTTTTAGAGTTATCTCTCGTTGATGAAAGAAGTAGAACAGTATCACGTAATACAGTGTTAAGGCCTTGTAAAGCGCCTTATGAGGTTATATTAACTAGTACAAATGGTACATTAACAACGCGTTATGGTATTCCAAATAGTAGTGATTTCAATCCTAGTCGGGTCACTTATTTTGTCAAACCTAAGG